>DOVP01000243.1:0-2656 GCA_003520025.1 Phycisphaerales bacterium | reverse complement strand
CCGAGCGTGTCGAGAAACAGCACGTGCCGGTCCTGAGGGGACCGGCACGTGCTGCGGGGGAATCTCAATGGTGAAGGTCTACGAACCCTCTGGTTTTTCGGCCGGGGCGGTCAGGATGACCAACACCTGCGAGGCGTTGGCGTCGGTGCGGGCCTTGGCCAGGTCCAGCGCAGTGCGTTTGGAGTTGTCGGTGGCCGATGCATCCGCACCCTTCGCCAGCAGCAGCGTGATCTTGTCGGCTGTGCCGTTGGCGTGCGAGGCAGCCGCAAGCAGCGGCGTCTGGCCGACACGGTTGCGAGCCTCGAGTTGGGCGCCCTTCCCGAGCAGTGTCTTCAGGCCTTCAATCTTGCCGGTCTTGCATGCGTGCATGAGCGGCGTCGAGCCGTCGATGCCGTCGGTCGCCTCGATATTGGCGCCCGCCTCAAGCAGCATGGGAATCGCGTTGGGGTCACCAAAGCCAGATGCCCAGATCAGTGGGGTGTAGCCAGTAGCGCTGCCCACGGTCTCGACCTGGGCGCCAGCGTCGAGCAGATCCTGCACCGATTCAGCGGTACCAAAGCCGCTGGTCCATGCGAGCGCGCCGCCGATGAAACTGTCACGCATGTTCACATCTGCGCCACGTTCGATCAGCAGGCGAACGGCTTCCGGACTCTTGGACGTGCCAGCATGCATCAGCGCAGTGCGGCCGACGCGGTCGGTCTGATTGATGTCGGCGCCTGCATCAAGCAGCACCGTCATCATCTCGACGTTGCCCTTCTTGCCCGCCAGGGCCAGCAGCGGTGAGCCGCCGTCATCTGTTGAGCCGGGCTTCTCGCCGGCCTCGAGGCGTGATTTCAGATCCGCGAGCCGACCACTGTTGACCAAACTCGCCATCGACTGCACCCGCGGTGGCTGTGGACCGAACTGCTCGGCCTGACCGGAGGTCGTGATCTTGCCGCCTTCTCCAGGCTTGGTCCCCGGCTTGGTTCGCTCAGGACGACCAGCCGTGGCGTTCGCGCGGACCTGCTTCCGCTGATCGGCGTCGAGTTTCACCACGGTGAAATGTTGGCTTGCCTTTGGGTGATCGAAGTAGAAGGTGACGCGGGAGTTCTTGCCGGTAGCGAGGAACTTGTCCCAATCGAGCACGATCTCGTGCTTGGTCTTGGCCTCCTTGGGAAGTTCTCCCGTCGTGATCGCAGGCTGTACATTGAGGATCTTGAAAGGCTGCTCATCGATCGACTCGAAGACAATCTTGCCATCCGGGTTGTCATTGATGCCGACGCGGTCGGGAGCCATCTTGACGTAGGCGATGGACTTGCCCTTGACCGGCACCTTGAGTTGTGGATACCCCTCAATCGTAAAGGTGAGTGTCTTGTTCAGCACCCGAGCGGTCGGCCCGCCACGCATGCGGACAGTGACATCGGTCTCTTCGCCCGGCTGCAGGATGGTGTTCTTCTTGAAGTCGGCGGTCGTACAGCCACAGGAGGCCTTGGCAGAGAGGACCGTGACCGGGGTGTCGCCGTTGTTCTTGAGCGTCACCTTGCCCGACTCGGTCTCGCTGGTCGAGAACTCGCCGAGTTCGATGGTCGGCGGCGTAGCGGTGATGACCTGCACGCGGGCGGGCGTACCAACCTGCGGCGGGAGATTCGCTGGGGGACGGAGTGCACCACCTGCAGGGCCAGCCGGAGCCGCCGGTTTCGGGGCTGGTGGCTTCTCAGATGGTTTGGGGGGATCTGGAGCGGACGTTGGATGGTCCGTTGGATGGTCCTGCCCGACCGACATGGGCGTGCTCAGGAGGATTGTTCCAACCGCAAGCAGTGTTGCCCAGCAGGCCATGGTTCTCGTGTGAATCGACATCATGTTGCTCATCGTCCTCTACAGGGTGATCTCAGCGTAGTTGCTCGAAAGCGTTCCAAAGTGCCCCTCTTGTGACTGGAGGGGCCACCAGCAGGACCGGGCATCTTACCGGATTCCGAGCCCATACCGATACCCCGAAGAGGGCGTCGGACAACGTCAGGTCGGAGATTTGATTGCCCGCGTTGCGTGAATCTGACGAGATTTCGCACATTGGAACCCCCGGATACGCCCAGAAGAGGAGAAAGTTCCATGCTCCATCACGCTCGTCTCGATTGCGCTGCCTCGCCCGCTCCTGTAGGCTCCCTGATTCACCCCGAAACCCCTCAAGGAGTGTTCCCCCATGGATACCGCCGAAGGCCAGCGACCCGCCCATATCGAGCGGCCGCATCTCCGACGCGTCCTCCCCCAGCCGGTCACCAATGGTGAACAGAAGGGACTCGCCCTGCGGGACCCGCTCATGCTCGCCCCACAGACCATGGTGATCCCCATTGGTATGGCCCAAGCCCTTCAGCACTTCAATGGCGACTGGACCATCGGCGAAATCTCTACCAACCTCAAAGCTCCGCCCGAGGCGGTCGAGCAACTCGTTGCAAAATTGGATGAACTCGGCCTGCTTTGGGGACCAACGGCCGAACGGCTGGAATCGGAACTCCGCGAACGGCTCGACATCGATGGGGTGCTGCCGCTGCGGCAGAGCGGGACGCTCGGTGAGGACGCCGAGGCCTGCACCAAGGTGCTGCGCAAGTGGATGGAGCAGTGCGAAGATCCAGAAGTGGAATTCGAAGTTGCAGGGTTGTTCACGCCGCGGATGGATTATGAA
>DOVP01000249.1 GCA_003520025.1 Phycisphaerales bacterium | reverse complement strand
AGGAGATGGTCCGAGGTTGTACGCGACTGGGCTGCAGCCTCTCGCCACTTGCTTGCGGTATTGCGAATCTCATATTCGATTCGGTTGGCCGTCTCGATCCACGAGAGCCGAGCCTGTTCGATTTGGGCGTTTGCCTTGGCGCGAGCAGGTGATCCGTCATCGAGAATGGGAATCGTGATCTGGGCACCGGGCATTACGGACTGACGATCGGCAGCGTTTCGCCTCCAGCCGAAGGTGAACTGCACCTCAGGGAGGCGTTTCGTGTCAGCCAAGGACCGATTGGCTACTTGCCGACGAATGATGGCTTCTTGAGCGGAAAGTTCCAAATGCTGCGCAGCGGCGAGTTCGAGCAGCGATTGGTCGCTGTCGGTGGGAGGCGTGACAGCAGCGGTCGGTTCGGCTGCAGACCAATCAAGCATGTGTCCGGGCCAGCCCATGACTTCGAGCAAGGCGAGTTTGGCCTGCTCGGTCCGGCGTGTTGAGGCGATGATCGCATTGGTGGCGGTCTGGACATCCACTTCCGCGCGATCAACATCAAGAAAGGCCGCTTCGCCAGCGGCGTGGCGACTGGAAATAAGTTGCAGAGTGGTTGATGCGACCTCGAGGTGCTCACTGTCCAGCGACTGCATTTGTTGGGCCGCCAGAAGGGAGGCGTGGGCCGTGCCGACCTTCGCAGCGAGCGCTACCGTCTGTTCAGCCGCTGCGAGCACAGCGAATTGCAAGTCCGCGTCGGCTGCGGCCATGCGGTCTGGACGGGTCCACAGCCATGTGATTGCCTGAAGTCCCTGCACAAGCGCGGGCGCGCCTGCCAGTCCATCCACAGCGATACCGATGCCCAGCCCAATGCTCGGGTTCGGGGGCAACCCTGCCTGCACGAAGTCCGCCCGCCGCTCGGCGATTTTGGAGAGCGCAATGCGAAGGGTGGGGCTGTTCTGTATCGCCACGGCGAGCGACGCATCGGCATGCAGCGGATCGCGGCCGTTCCAAGCGGCACTCGGCGTGTCGACGGGTTGCTGCCATGCAGCGGCAGTGGACGTATCGACCCGCGCACTGGCCAGTGATGCGGCAGCATCGATGCTGTCCTGCGGATCGAGACTCGCGCAACTTGCGAGCAGCAAGGTAGGAAGGAGAGAACGGGTGTTTTCAGCGAGTCGCCGAAGCGATCTCGGATGCAATGAGTTCATAAGAAGCAGTCCAATTCAAACATGCACATACGGCAGCACCGCCGGTGGGCGGTACACACATGACGCAGTGCATGGAATCAGACTTGCAGAATGGTCGCGTGGCGAAGCGCAGGCGCAGAGAGACCCCATGGCCCCGGTGGGGGATGGCCAGTGATCTCCTGCCCGGTGATCGAGATCGAGTCGTGACCTCCGCTGATGAGCGTCGATGCCATGGCAATTGGCGGCAGTGGCAGGCCAATCTCATCACTCGGTGGAGTCCAGTCATCAATGCCGTTCATCGCTTTGACGCAGCAGCATGCTCCGCACGAGTCGCTTTCGGACGATTGCTCCTCATCGTCGCAACCATTGGATGAGTCATAGCAGCATGCAGCGACCACGGTGGCTGGGGTACCACCCTCGGGCACCGCTGCGATGCTCCTGACGAAACAGCAACACAGCGGCATCGCGGCTGCCAGCAGCAGCACGATCAGTCGATGAGGCAAGCTTCGTCGGAGCGAATGCATGACCCCCCAACCTACATCTCGACGGCGTGCCGGTCAAGGACCTGCTCGAAAAGGGCTCGGATCCCAGTTATATGGCCAAATCGTGGCGAGAGAGTCTGGTTGATGGGTGTCTAGAATGACGAAAGTGACGCTCAAGCATAAAAAAACAGCAATAACAGAGAGAATGGTGGACGTGATGGCCTTATTCTCCGACACTCAAGGAGTTCGGTGGGGTTCGCAGAGCGGGTCAGCGGAGCCAGTGTCCATGACAGCCAATTTCAGAGGTGGACCGTCCCGGAATGTCGTGATTGGCGGGGCGATGATCGCGATGTGGCTCGGTGGGGCCGCGATTGGGATGCCCGGGATGAGCCCGGATCAAGTGCGGAATCCCCACGCTTCTGCCGGTGTATCGTCGCAGAAATTTCCCAGTGTCGATGTGCCGCTGACATTTACGCCCGGCGTGGGGCCTGTGAAGGTTGAAACTCCGGAGGGCGTGGTATGGATCCAGCAGTGTGTCCGCCGTCCTCATGGCGATACCCGCGGCCCGGTGTATCCGGGATGTCTGGAGTGCCACGGTGATCTTGAGCTGGCAACCGAGAACATGGCGGGGCTCGATCTGGGGTGCACCTTCTGCCACGGCGGTGATCCCGACGCTGTGACGAAGGAACTCGCGCACGTTCATCCCAACGGCAACGTCGCATACGGTGCCGCGATTCCTCCGATTGATGATGACTTGGAATACCAACGCTTCGTCAATCCGTCGAACCTTCGCGCAGCCCAGGATATATGTGGGATGTGCCACTCCAACACGGTCCGCGATCTACTCAAGAGCATGATGGCGACGACCGCCGGACATTATTCCGGCGGCTTCTACCAGAACAATGTCGTAGACACGAAGGTTGCCATATATGGCACCTTTGCCATCGAAGACGACGATGGTTGGATCCCCGACGGCGCCGTCGAATCACTGCTCGACCTGCTGATCTACGACGGCCTCGGCGATCCACTCGAGGCCGCCACGCATTATCAGGCCGTGCCATCGCAGGCGTGCTCTCGCTGTCACTTGTGGTCACGTGGCAAGGGATACCGTGGCGCTGAAGGCCAAGATGGCCTGTATCGCGCCGACGGTTGCGCTGCTTGTCACATGCTCTATGACAACGATGGTCTTTCGCAAAGTGCCGATACTTCGATTGATCACACACAGAAGGGGCATCCGCGGATCCACAGCATCACTAGGCGAGTGCCCACGGAACAGTGTCTGCACTGTCATCACCGCGGTGCCCGTATCGGCCTTTCATTTACAGGCCGCGCTCAGATGCCGCCACGACTTCCCTCCGGCCCCGGTGTCCCCGGTACGACCGATGAAATTTTCAATTCGAATTATCACTACACCGTCGCCGATACAAACCCGCCAGACATCCATCATGAACTCGGCATGCACTGCATCGATTGCCACGTGAAGGCCGAGATCATGGGCGATGGCAACATCTACAGTCATATGGATCGCGCGACGAAGATCGAATGCCGAACGTGTCACGGAACGCCCGATACGCCGCCGAGCATGGCGGATCATGATGGCGCACCGATGCCAAATACATGGCAGGACGTGGACGGCAACTGGATGCTTACCAGCAAGGTTGATGATGTGAATCACCAGATCCCGTTGGCCAGCGAAGTTGTCGCCACGAATCCAGTGGCGGCGGAGGCCATGGGGCATCATCACCTGAAGGAAACAGGCGGGCTTGAGTGCTATGCCTGCCACACTTCCTGGGTTCCCAATTGTTATGGCTGCCACTTCGAGCGGGATGAAACCCAGATGGGTCTCAACTATTGGACGGGCGAGTATGAAGTCGGCAAGGTCACGACCAACAACAAGATCTTTGAGGCGTTGCGGCAGTTCTCAATTGGTCCGAACAGTGATGGGCGTGTTGCACCTTACATCGTCTCGTGCATGCCCATTGCCGATATCACGGCTGCCGATGGCACCAAGTTGCTTGACTATGTGATGCCGATATCCGGCAGTGGCATTTCGGGCCTTGCTCACAATCCGGTACAGCCGCACACCGTTCGCGGCGCTGGCGAAGTGCGAACCTGCGCCGAGTGTCATCGATCGCCGCCAACACTCGGATTCGGAACCGGTCGTGTCGATATCGCGCGAACCTTCGTGCATGGTGCCGGTCCGTTTGGTGTTTCCACCCACGATCGGTGGGCCGATCCGCTCACGCCAATACCAGAAGATCCCGTCGTGGAGAACTCCGCGGCGTATGGCATGGCTGCTATTCCGAACGTCATCGAAGGCACTTCCGACTACATGTACGTGGCCCTCGGCGGAAACGGGGTCGCCCTGTACGACTGCTGTCCAGATGCGCCGGTGAATCCCATTTGGACCGCCACAGATCTCGTGGCCATCGATGTCGAGCGGAAGGCTCGGTTCCTCTACGTCGTGGAGGCGGGTATTGGTGTTCGTGTCTATGACACGGGCGATTTGTTGAATCCTGATCTGGTCGAGACCATTCCACTTCCCGCGGCTCAGCGTGCTGTGCAGTGGGGCATTCACCTGTTCGTCGCGATGGGTCAGAATGGACTTGCCATTGTGGATGTGTCCGATGACCGCGACGCCGTGATCATTGCCGAAGTCACCGGAATCGAAGCGGTGGATGTGCACCTTGAGGCCCACTACCAAGCTGGAAACGGATTCGCTGCTCGCGCCTATGTGGCGGACCCTTCATATGGTGTTCGTGTCATCGACCTGCTTCCCGACTACGAGTCGCCAACACTCTTGGATGGGCTGCCCCTCCAGGGTGGTGCTTGGGGACTCGACGGTTACTCCCGCTGGCTCCCCGCCTCCGGCACCGAACCCTCACGTGAACATGATTACCTCTATGTGGCTGGTGGCGAAGAAGGTCTGTATATCTTCGACGTTACCGAGCCCGACGCCATTGCATTGGTGAGCGAAGTCGAGGATCTCGGTGGCTTCGTGGCGGATGTCGATGTGTCCAGCCAACTGGCGCCGCCTGGCGTGGATGACTACGCTGTGCTGGCCAACTCCGACCTTGGCCTTCAGATTCTGGATGTCAGTGATCCACTCAGCCCTGTGGATCACGGCATCGTGCCCGAATCGGATCCGTCCGAGCGTGTCTTTGTCGAAGTGCAGCAACTCGATCGGTTCATCGACGAGCAGGGGGTGCAACTCAAGGACAACTCGCACCCGAATACCAGCGTCTTCACCCGGGATGACATTGTGCGGCTGCTCAGTACGGATATCAGCTCGGTTGATCCCTGCCTGGCGGACCTCGACCAATCGGGCGATGTCGGGACCGATGACCTGCTGGCCATCGTGGGCGCTTGGGGTCCGTGCAGCGGAGCGTGTCCGGAAGACATCAGCGGCGACGGCATTGTGGGTACCAATGACCTCCTGATGGTGCTCTCCAGCTGGGGGCCCTGCTGGTAGCGAAACCCGTCCTGAAACAGGCCGAGACACCTCTGAGGGGGGCATTCTGTGCTATACTCAATATCAGCACCAATTTGTCCACAATTATTTCTGTGAGGAAAATCCTCCTAATGAGAGTTCTGGCCATCGCCATGCAGGTACCCGATTCCCGGGCGGTGATCCGGGTTCTGGATGATGGGTCCGGCGTTGATCCGGCTGGCCTGAAGTTCGTCTGCAGCCCCTTCGATGAGTTTGCCGTTGAGCAGGCGGTGCAGATTCGAGAGGGTGGCTGGGAGGTTGAGGAAATCATCGCATTCACTGCGGGGGACAAGGGGGCGGCTGGTGCCCTGCGAACCGCGCTTGCCATGGGGGCCGATCGCGGCATTCATCTCGTTGGCGATGACCTGCCGCTTCACGATGAAGTTGCAATGGCCCGGCTCATCGCTGCTGCGATTCGGCAGGCGGATGCGCAGCCCGATCTTGTGCTGTGCGGCAGGAAGACCATCGACAACGACTCGGGCGAGCTCGGACCGGCCCTTGCCGAGTTCCTCGGATTACCTCACGTCGGCGGTGTCACCGGACTGGAACTGGACGACACCGCCGGTCGCGCGAGGATTCGCCGCAGAACCGATGATGGCGAAGTTGTTCTTGAGGGCGATCTACCGATGCTGCTCACTTGTGACAAGGGTCTTGTTGAGCCGCGGTATCCGGCGTTGCCGATGATCATGAAGGCCAAGAAGAAGCCTGTTGACACGATCGACGCTTCAACTTTGGCTGACCAAAGCGAGCCATCAACCACATTCGTGTGCCTTCAGGCCCCCTCGGAACGTCCGCCGTGCCGTGTTCTCGGCGGAACACCCGAGGAGATGGCCCGGGAGTTGGTAGGACTGCTTCGCAAAGAGGCCAAGGTTCTCTGATCATGTCTGATACTGCGCTGATATTCATCGAACACCGAGGTGGCAGCGTCACGCCGTCCTCGCTGTGCATGTTGACCGCGGCTCGCGATCTCACCGATGGCGCCATTCACGCCGTGATCATCGGACACGACATCGGTTCACTTGCTGAGCAGGTCGCCATGACCGGTGTGGATGCGGTTCACGTGGTAGATCACGCGGATTTCGAGCACTACCGCGTACTTCCGTACACCCGCGCTGTGGAGTCTGCGATCGATACGGCCGGTGCGTCGCTCATTCTGATGGCGACCACCTCCACGAGCCGCGATTTGGCCCCACGACTCGCCGCGCGGCGTGATGCGATGATGGCGACAGATTGCCTCACGGTCGAATTGCAGGGCGACGCAATCGCCGTGACGCGGTCGATGTATGCCGCCAAATGTCTGGGCGAAATATCACTTCCAGCAGGGACGCTTCGGATCCTGTCCATTCGCGGCAACGCCTATCCGGCACCAACCTCACCCGCGGCGACGCCCGCGCCGATCACGCCATTGGATGTCACGCTGAGCGACGCCGATCAACACATCGTGTTTCGTGAAATCGTGCCGAGCGACGAGGACGAGCAGAATCTCGCCGATGCCGACATCATCGTCTCTGGCGGCCGGTCGCTCGAGTCCGAGGAGAACTTCTCGATCCTG
>DOVP01000162.1:478-4800 GCA_003520025.1 Phycisphaerales bacterium | reverse complement strand
CCGAACAAAAACCGAAAAATGGACCGAAAATCTCCCGAACATCCCTTGCGGATGCCGATGGACCTTGTCATGATTCCTGTACCCGAACAAAACACGAACGTGCAGGATGGTGGAGGGGCACTGGAGCCCCGAGCCAACGCTCACATGATGAAAGGACTCTCCAATGGTGACCGCAACTCGCAATGGTGTACGAAAGAAAGCAGCAACCGGAAAGTCCGCTCGTGGGCGTGGTAGGGTTCGCGGCGGCGGCGCAGACAATCAGGAAGACACCATGGCTCGAAAGTCCTCATCCGTGACCGAATCCAAATCCAAGGTCGATGCCCTCGAACGGGCCATCTCCCAGATCGACACCGCCTTCGGTACTGGCTCGATCATGCGGCTCGACGGCGACCAGCGTCGCCCCATCGAAGGCATTTCGACCGGCACCCTCAGCCTCGATCTGGCACTTGGAGGTCGCGGCGTTCCCCGTGGCCGCGTTGTCGAAATCTTCGGCCCCGAGTCATCCGGCAAGACCACGCTGGCGCTCACCATCGCCGCCAATGCCCAGAATGTTGGCGGCACGGCCGCGATGATCGATGCCGAACACGCGCTCGACCCAACCTGGGCCAAGCGACTCGGTGTCAACCTCGACTCTCTGTTGGTCTCACAGCCGGACACAGGCGAGCAGGCCTTGGAGATTTGCGAGATGCTCGTCCGCTCCAATGCGGTCGATGTCATCATCATCGACTCGGTCGCCGCGCTGATTCCGCGGGCCGAGATCGAAGGCGAGATGGGCGACAGTCACGTCGGCCTACAAGCACGACTGATGAGTCAGGCGCTTCGCAAACTCACTGGCGCGATCGCCAAGAGCAGTTGTTCCGTGATCTTCATCAACCAGTTGCGTGAAAAGATTGGCGTCATGTTCGGCAGCCCCGAGACGACTCCAGGTGGCCGTGCCCTCAAGTTCTACTCATCGGTTCGCATCGATATCCGCCGCATCGGCGCGATCAAGGACGGCGATGTGAACGTGGGCAATCGTGTCCGCACCCGTGTTGTCAAGAACAAAATTGCGCCGCCTTTCCGCGACGCCGAGTTCGACATCATGTTCAATGAGGGCATCAGCATCACGGGTGACTTGCTCGACCTCGCCGTGGCCGACGGTCATGTCAAGAAGGCGGGCGCATGGTTCAGTTACGGCGAAATTCGTCTGGGGCAAGGCCGCGAGAACTCCAAGGTCTACATCGCTGAGCATCGGGAACTCTTCGAAGAACTTCGCACCAAAGTCATGATCTCCCGCGGTGTCATAGATGATCCCAACGTGGTCGCCAAAGAAACCGCAGCCGACGATGCGCCAGAGGAAACACCCGCGTCATAGTGTGACGGGACTTCGTGGCGGCATATCGCCGCCCCCTCCGTCGCCCATGCGGATGTTCATCTCTCCCCCGGCTGCTCTTGCGGCGACGAAGTCGCCACGCGATATACTTCGCGGTCGCCGCGGCTGTGGCGGAATTGGCAGACGCGCTAGATTCAGGTTCTAGTGGGAGTAAAATCCCGTGGAGGTTCGAGCCCTCTCAGCCGCATGGTTCATCAGGCCCCGGAGTGTTCCGGGGCCTGCTTTTATGGTCCTTGGGCAGGGTCAAACGACTTGGTTCGAGTTGCCCTCCTTCCTACACTGTGGCCTGTGTGTATGCGTCCGTTCCGGGACAGGGAGCGTGCTGATGGCTGAAGAGCAAGGCCGAATCTACCTCGACCACAATGCCACTACCCGGCAAACGCCCGAGGTCACGGCGGCTGTGATGGAGTGCATGGAGCGATTCTGGGCCAACCCATCAAGTATTCACCTTGCCGGGCAATTGGCAAGACGACGTATGGAGGAGGCTCGTGGGCAAGTCGCCTCTCTGATCGGGGCCGAGCCGGACGAGATCGTCTTCACTTCCGGGGGGAGCGAATCGGTCAACGTGGCGATCCGCTCGGCTCTCGAATCCGCTCCCGAGAAGCGAGTCGTGGTGACGAGTGAAGTGGAGCATTCGGCCGTGCGGGAGTTGCTCGAGGTACTCGCAGCCGATGGTGTGGAGACGATTCATCCCAGGAAGAGCCGAACCGGCCGGGTTGATCCCGAAGCTGTTCGAGAGATACTCTCACAGCGAAGCGAGGAAGTCGCCCTCGTCACGGTCATGTGGGCGAATAACGAAACCGGCGTCATCGAGCCCATCGAGGAGATTGCAGAGATCTGCGATCAGTTCGGTGTGCCGTTTCATTCGGACGCAACACAGTGGATTGGCAAGATGCCGACCGATGTGGGGAAATTGCCCGTGACCATGCTCAGTTGCGCTGGGCACAAGTTCCACGGTCCCAAAGGGACAGGAGTGCTGTGGGCCAGACGCGGCACGCTTGTGAAGCCATGTGTGATCGGCGGCGGTCAAGAGCAGGGACGCCGCGGCGGGACCGAGCATGTGTCTGGAATCGTCGGTCTCGGAGTCGCGGCAGCGCAGGCTGAGACTTGGCTCACGGACAACGGTCATGAACGAATGCTTCCGTTGCGGGACCGCTTCGAAGCGGGCATTCGCGAGGCCATTCCAGGAACCTGTGTCAACGGCGCCACCGGACCTCGCATATGGTCCACCACCAGCATCGGCTTCCCAGACCTGGAGGCGGAGTTGCTGCTGCTGGTGATGTCAGAGCGAGGGCTTGACGCCTCGGCGGGATCGGCGTGCTCCTCCGGTGCCCTCAAGAATTCCGTGGTCCTTGAAGCAATGGGTCGGCAGCCTTGTCAGATTCCGGAAGAGCCATATGGTTCGGTGCGGTTCAGTTGGTGCCGTGAGACAACCAAGGACGAACTTGAGCGGGCTGCCAAAATCATCGCTGATGCTGTCGAGGCTGTCCGAAACATCAAGCCACCGACTGGCCCGATTCTTACTGAAAAGGAGTCGGGGAGCGTCCCGGATTACTTGCCGAAGGGTTGATGTGGGTCATTGGTTTCGAGGCGGTACCTGCGTCATGGTGCTCTGCCCGGACCCATAATTGGGAGGCGGCCAGTACCATGCGGTCCCCGCCCTGTTAGCTCAGTTGGCAGAGCAGCTGACTCTTAATCAGCCGGTCGTAGGTTCGAATCCTACACAGGGCATTCCTCAGGATTGGAGAATTCTGCCTTCATGCAGATCGGAACCGTCACGCAGATGTTTGAGTTGAGAGGCTTCGGTTTCATCACACCGGACAACAGCGACCGCGACGTCTTCCTCGGCAGTGACATCATTCAGTCCTCCATCATTGATCTGCATGAGGGGCAGCGGGTCGAGTTCGATGCGGTCGAATCCGGGCCGGGCCTGATCGTGACATCTGTGCAGGTCCTCGCCCCATTGTGAGTCACCCACCCGTCACGGTGTTGCCCGAAGCATTCCTCGCCCGTACACATCGTATTCTGGGACAGGTTGATGTGGCCGCTTGGGAGGCATCTCTAGCGTGCCCATCGTTGACCGTTCGGTGGACGGGCAAGCCGGATCGAGCACGACTTGGCCCTGAGTATCTTGAGTCCGAGGGGTTCACGCCACAACCCGTCCCTTGGTTCGATGAAGCGTGGAAGCTTGGTGCCATCAGCCGCCGGCTCGTGACGGCCCTTGATTGGGTCCGTGAACAAACACTGATGCTGCAATCGCTCTCAAGCATCGCAGCCGTCATGGCCATGGGCGTGGAGCCGGGGCACGATGTACTCGACCTCTGCGCGGCCCCGGGCGCGAAGACATCACTCATCCACCGCCGGCAGCAGGGGCGAGGCATCTTGGTGGCGAACGAACTCAGCCGGGCCCGCACTCGCCGCATGGATTCCTTGCTTCGGCGGCTTCGCATCAAGGATGTGGACATTCGCACAGGTCCCGGCGAGGCGGTCGGTGGGACGTATGAACGCTGCTTCGACCGAGTACTGGCCGATGTCCCGTGTAGTGGAGAAGGGCGGTTTCACCTCTCGGATTCCGCGAGTTGGTCCCGCTGGAGCGAGGCGGCGATTCGAGGCCTTGCCAAGCGTCAGGCGGCGTTGTTGGAATCTGCCTGCCGCACGCTTCGCCCTGGCGGCAGGGTCTTGTACGCCACGTGCACGATGGCACCGGAGGAGAACGAGCAGGTCATCGATCGGGTACTTCGACGCGGCCGTACTCCGATGGAGTTGGTCCCGGTCGATCTACCACTTGACGGAGTTCGCCCGGGCCTGTCAGGATGGGAGGACAATGAGTTTCTTCCCGAAATCAAGCATGCCGTTCGGGTTGTGCCCGGGACCGGGATGACCCCATTCTTCATGGCATCTCTGAGGAGGCTGGAGTGAGATGATGCGTCATCAGTTTCTCGTGGTGGCG
>DOVP01000162.1:0-146 GCA_003520025.1 Phycisphaerales bacterium | reverse complement strand
TGTGCAGCGGTTGCCAATCCCTGCAGTCAGCCCCCAAAGATCGCGGTGCCCCCGCAGACTCATGGCAGCAGGCACTTGAGAAGACGCCCGAGCCAGCGAGATCCGATCTGGCGTGCATCATCGCCTCGACGCCGCGCGGCGCGCTC
>DOVP01000011.1 GCA_003520025.1 Phycisphaerales bacterium | reverse complement strand
GGGATGCGCCGCGGGGGGTGCCCGCCGAGTGAAGCACCGCAGCTCGTCGAGGCGGCCATGCAGATGCCGGGCATCGGGCTGGCCGGGCTGATGACGCACTTCACATCGGCTGGAACGGACGCCGCTGCAACGCGGGCGGAGCAGGCGGTGTTCTCTGAGATCGTGGACCGCATCGGTCGATTGCCGGAAGGATGCCGCGTGCATGCCGCTGCGACAGCGGCCACCGTGCGGGACCCGGCCTACCACCAAGGGATGGTGCGAATCGGGCTTGGATGGGTCGGATGCATACCGGGCGACGAAGCACTCTCCGCCGCGTTTGGCTCGCAACTCAGCCCGGCCGTTCGGTGGCGGAGCAGCCTGCGCCACGTACACCATGTGCAGGAAGGGCACGCCATCGGGTACGGACAGCGGTGGCGGGCGAAACGCGACACCCGTGTGGGGATCGTTCCGGTTGGCTACGCCGACGGCATACCTCTTGCTGCCGGTGCCTGTGACGGCTGTGAAGGTGCCAGGATTGCAGTCGTGTCCTCCGCTGGGGAGCGGATCGCGGGCTACGCCACCGTGATCGGCGCGGTCAGCATGGATCAGATCGCAATCGACCTCGGCGATCTCCCGGAAGTTTCCGCAGTGGAGCCGGGACGCGCTGTGGAGATCATTTCTGCGACCCACGAGGGTCCGACCACCCTTCGCAACTTCGCGGCCGCGTGTGGCATCACGCCGCATCAACTGCTCGCCAGTATCGGCCCCCGCGTTCGCCGCGTACTGGTGAACCGTGAGGAAACTGTCTCCCAGACCGAAGCGTGGCACCCCGCCGCTGCGGTATGAGGGTCCGCGCGGTTTCGAAGGCAAAGGAAGCAGTTCCCTTCCTGTGTGTCTGAAAGGCGACCTTCCGGGCCGGGGTTCTTCGCTCTGCAGGAGTGAAGAAAAACGAAATTGGGAGCCGGGCATCACGACCCGACTCCCAACTTCCGACTTTCGGATCTATCCGCCGAGCGTATAGCGAACGAACTTCTTGATCGTGCAGCCCTCGGGGAGGATCTTCTCGATGGTGGTGGTCTCGTCGAGGACGTACTTCTGCTTGATCAGCGTGTTCTCTTCAAGGAACTTGCGGACCTTGCCCTCGGACATCTTCTGGGCGATCTCCTCGGGCTTGCCCGACTCCTTCGCTTCCTCGATGGCCTTGGCACGGATCTCGGCGAGTTTCTCCGGTGAGATGTCGTCGGGGGTGATGGCGGCTGGGTCGTAGAAGGTGATGTGCTGGCAGATGCCCTTCAGTGTGGCCTCATCGCACTCGCCTTCGATCTGAAGCAGGCAGGCCCGCTTGCCATCATGGTGGACATACTCGCCGAAGGTGCCACCCTCGAGTTTTTCACCGCGAGCGAAGTTCGCGTTCTCGCCCGTTTTGATGCGGATGTTGTCGATTGCGGCGGTCATGTCATCCGTGCATGTGACGGGACCAGCAGCACCGGCGAGCGCCTCGGTGATGACGATATCCATCATGGCGGTGAACTCTTCGTTGCGGGCGGTGAAGTCGGTCTCGGTCAGCACCTCGACGATGGCGGCGCCGCCATCTCCGATGGTGATCGCGACACGACCCTCACCAGTTGTCCGCTCGGTGCGGGTATCCATCTTGCCTTTGCGTTTGGCGCGGATCCACTCTTCGGCGGCAGTCATGTCGCCGTCGTTGGCCGCGAGGGCCTGCTTGCAGTCCATCATGCCGAGTCCCGTCTTCTGACGGAGGTTCATTACGTCTTTTGCAGCGATGGTCACGGTGTCTTCTCCGGTTGTGTCACTTGGTGGTATCGCTTGCCGCTGCTGCTGCTGCGACTTCGGCGGATTCTGGGGCGGGCGCATCGGCGGCGAACTTCACGCGGCTCGAGCGGCGTTTGGGCTTTTCGCCTTCCTGCTCACTGGACTCGTCGGCACCTTCGGCGGCGGCCGTGCGGGCGACGAGGCCTTCGCTCACAGCGGCGGCAAACTCCCGCATGATGACCTCGATGGATCGCATCGAATCGTCGTTGCCGGGTACGGGGATGTCACAGTCGCCGGGGTTGCCATCGGTGTCGATGAGCGCGATGGTCGGGATACGAAGCGTACGGGCTTCACGCAGGGCGTTGCTCTCGCGGTTCGTATCGATGATGACCACTGCGCCGGGCAACTTGTTCATGTCGCGGATGCCCTGCAGGTTGCGAGTGATCTTTCGCTTCTCACGCATGAGTTGTGAGGTCATCTTCTTGGAGTAGGTTTCGATCTCTCCGGATTCGACCAAAGTTTCGAGTTCTTCGAGCCGCTTGAGCCGCTCGCGGATGGTGCGGAAGTTCGTGAGCGTGCCGCCGAGCCATCGCTCAGTCACCCACGGCATTCCGACCTCGGTGGCGAAGTGCTCGACCGAGCCCTTGGCTTGCCGCTTTGTGCCGACGAAGACCACATTGCGTCCGTTCGCCACCGTCTTGGTGATGAATTTCTTTGCAAGCAGCAACCCGCGGACCGTCTGCCGGATGTCGATGATGTGAATTCGGTTCCGCTGCCCCCAGATATAGGGCTTCATGCGGGGATCCCAGGCACTGCGTCTCTGGCCGAAGTGAATGCCTGCGTCAAGCAGGTCCTGAACGAGATTGTCCGACATGGAACAAACCTTCTTGTGCAGCGTCACCGACGAGCCGGCGTGCGGGGTCCGCAAAGGCGGAGCCGATCGTCCGAGGGACGCTTGGGGGGGCTGGCTGCGGCCAGCGAATGAAGCAGGGTTGATCCGCCCCCGCACGGGACGAGCCGACCAGAACAGCCTGCGGCACGCGCCGAGCAGGCAAGACCGGCCAGTCTACCGAACCACGGCCCTTCCTTCAACAGCAGGGCCGATTTGGCGGGATGTGAAGTGCCCATCAATGATGGTGGCAATGGCCCGCCCTCGGACTTTTCGCCCGGCAAATGGGCAGTTGCGGCCCGCAGAGTGGAATGTGGCCGGGTCGATGATCCACTCCGCATCGGGATCGATGATCGTCAGGTCGGCAGGGGTGCCAATCTCAAGCCGTCCGAGGCCGAGTCGGTCGAGTCCTGCGACCGCCGCGGGTTCACAGGTCATCATGGCGAGCATGGTGGCCCAGTCGATGACGCCGCCATCGATCAGAGCCTCGCGGTACAGGGGCAGGGCGCATTCCAGTCCGACCATGCCGAAGGCAGCCGATGCGAAGTCGGTCTCCTTGGACTGGGCCGGATGGGGCGCGTGATCGGTTGCCAGAACGGTAATTGTGCCGTCTGCGATACCAGTCTTGATGGCCTCGACATCGGCGGCGGTGCGAAGTGGTGGGTTGACTTTGGCGAGGGTGTTCCAGTCACTGCACGCATCTTCGGTCAGCAGCAAGTGGTGTGGCGAGGCCTCACCTGTGACGGGTTGCCCTGCCTCGCGGGCTTCCCGCAAGGCGATGACACTTTCGGCCACACTGAGATGTTGCGCGTGATAGCGGGCGGCGATACTGCGATTGAGCGTGAGGTCGCGGCGGAGCATGAGTTCTTCGGCTTCACGTGGCCATCCGCCAAGTCCGAGCCGCGTGGCGAGCGGCCCGGCATTCATGGCGGCGCCGCTGGTGAGTG
>DOVP01000270.1 GCA_003520025.1 Phycisphaerales bacterium | reverse complement strand
CCCGGCGGATCCTCAGATCATGCGTTTTTCTCTCATCGACAATGTGATGCACTGCGAGGCGGGCCGAATCGTGGCCCGCAAGCAGGTGAGCAGTGCCGAGGAATACCTCGCGGACCACTTCCCGGGGTTTCCGATTCTGCCTGGCGTGCTGATGCTTGAAGTGATGGTCCAGGCGGCGAGGATGATGCTTGAGGCTTCGCACGAGGGTCCATGGGTGCTCGGCGAAGTCCGAGCCGTCAAATATGGAGCCATGGTGCGGCCGGGGCAGGCGCTCGAAGTGGATGTGACGACATCCGGGCCGGATGAGCACGGGGCGTTCTCGTGCCGCGGTAGTGGGGTGGTGTGCGGGGGAATCGGCGATGGCGACACGGCCATCTCGGGCAGGTTTACCATGCGTCCTGTACGCGTGCTTGGTGCCGCGGCAGCCAAATTGCAGGAGTCAGAGACGACATGCTCATGACCAAGGATGACATTTTCGGGAAGGTCAGCGAAGTACTTGAGGAGGCCCTCGGGTGCGATGAAGACGAAATCACGCCGGGGGCGAGTTTGGTGGCCGATCTCGACGCCGAGTCGATTGACTTCCTCGACATCGTGTTCCGGCTCGAGAAGACCTTCGGCACGACGGAGAAGCCCTTCAAGATTGATCAAGGCGAGCTCTTCCCGGAGAACGTCATGGACAACGCAGAGTGGGTGCAGGATGGTAAGTTCACCGATGCGGGCATGGACATGCTCCGTGAGCGGATGCCACATGTCGACTTCAGCGTCTTTGATGCCGACCGTGAAGTGGTGAGAGTGGGCGATCTCATTACGGTGCAGTCGCTCGTTGAGTTTGTGTCACGGAAACTGGAGGGCTAGCCCTGTCGGCGACTCTCTCATGCGTTGGATGTGGATTGATCGAATTGTGGAGCACGAGCCCGGCGAGCGGCTCGTGGCGATCAAGAACACCAGCCTTGCCGAGGAGCACCTGCACGATCACTTGCCACCGAGCGGTGATCGACCAGCGATGCCGCTGATGCCCGGTTCACTCATCATCGAGGGCATGGCGCAAACGGCAGGCATCTTGGTGGGCGCGGTCAACGACTTTCAAGAGAAGGTCATTCTCGCCAAGATTGCCAAGGCAGAGTTCGATTACGACGTGCTGCCGGGGATGACCCTGCGATACACCGCCACCATCGATCGCATCGATACGGCTGGAGCCGTGACCAAGGGCACCATCGAGGCTCGCACCAACGACCCCGGTGAGGGTGGCGATGCATGGCAGCCTCTCGGCCGCATCAACCTGATGTTCAGTCACATAGACCAGAACATGGCCGGACTGGAGTTCCCTGAGGAGAACTTCGTCTTCGGCGACAACTTCATGGCGATCTGGGGCGCCTCCGGATTGGTGAAAGGGCCCGGTGCCTGAACGTTCGGAGTCATTTGGCTTTCTTCTTGGATCCCATGCTTCCAGCCACGGCGCCGGCCACACCGCCGCCGACGCCGCCGCCAATTGCAGCGGCCCCACCATCCACGCCGAACAGTCTTGCTACGAGGACCGCGACAACGGCGGCGATGACTGCCGCGAGAATGGTAAAAATGAAGATTTTGTTCATTGGAGTTCCTCTTGTTGATGGAGCGCGAGACTAGTCGGACCGCGCCTCGGTTTGCTTTTTCGCGATCCAGCCACCAACGCCACCACCAATCGCGCCGCCGACGATGGTCGACACGGGATCAAGTTGTAGCAGTGATGCGAGGTATGCGGCGATGAGTCCAGCGGCGATTGCCGCCAGCACGATCCAGCGAAGGGTGCTGACCACGGCTACTGCTGTGACCTTCGAAGTTCATCAAGGACGGCCGCCGGCACGATGCCGGCAAGTTTCTCGACGTCGCCGCCGAGTTCCACGATCTGCCGAATGAGGCTTGATGATGTGAAGCCATACCGCTCATCGGTGATGACGAACACACTCTCGATATCCGCGACTTGCCGATTGGCAATCGCCATCTGGCATTCGGTAGCGAGATCCGTCACGTTTCGAATGCCTCGCAGCAGTGCCGATGCGCCGATCTCGCGGGCGTAGTCCACCGTCAGCCCGCCATACACGGCGACATCAACGGGCGCTCCCCCCGGCGTCTCGGCCAGCATCTCATCCACTGCGGTCTGAAGCAGCCCCAAACGCTTGTCGGTTGCGAGCATGGTCTTCTTGTCCGGGTTCTCGCCGATTCCCACCACAATCCGATCAAAGAGTCGCCGCGACCGGCTGATCACATCCAAATGCCCCAGCGTGGGGGGATCAAACGAACCGGCATACAGGGCGATGTGGTCGGCCATGGCGGCGATTGTAGATCAACAGCCCTCAAACGCGGACACCCACTCCAATCGCACCCAGAAGCACTATCGAAGCGGCCGCCGGCCACATTCATCTGCCCGCCAGAAATCAGGTTGCAAAAACGCGTTTTGCAACCCCGTACGGCGTAACGACAGGGGTGACCAGCGGTTGGTTGGGTGTCCGCGCAGGCGGGGGCGGTGCCGTTTTTTTCTTTGTAACCGTTTGCATCACACCGGTTTGAATCCAATGATGGTGACATCCCTTGGATCGACCCTGATCCGGCCTGCCTCTCGGATTATTGGGTCACACCGGGCTTGTTCGCTTCACGGCGGGGAAGCCCTGTCCCTCTCCTCTCTCGCCCCTGGGGCCCCGTATCTCCAGGCGCACGCACCGGCGGCCTCGTGGCCGCCGGTGTTTTGTTG
>DOVP01000145.1 GCA_003520025.1 Phycisphaerales bacterium | reverse complement strand
GTGGGGGTGGCGTGCCCGCCAGATAGCCTGTGGCAGCAGGAGTTCGAGGCGGCTTTTCCGTGGGAGCAGACCCGCGATCAAGCCGCTGCCTTCACTGCTGTCGCCACCGACATGCAGCAGCCGCGTCCGATGGATCGGCTGGTCTGTGGTGATGTGGGTTTCGGAAAGACCGAGGTCGCGATTCGCGCCGCTTTCCGGGTAGCCGCAGCGGGGCGTCAGGCGGCTGTTCTGGTGCCGACAACGGTGCTCGCTGAGCAGCACGAGCGGACCTTTCGCAATCGCTTTGCGGGGTTCCCCTTTCGCGTGGAGTCCATGAGCCGGTTCAAGACGGCGGCTGAGCAGCGGGAGATACTGGCCGAACTTGCGGCCGGAAGTATCGATGTGCTGATCGGTACGCACCGCTTGCTCAGCAAGGATGTGCATTTCAAGGAGCTCGGGCTGGTCGTCATCGACGAAGAACAACGCTTTGGCGTGGAGCACAAGCAGCGGCTGCTTCAACTTCGAGCGACCGTTGATGTACTGACCATGACGGCGACGCCCATCCCCCGCACGCTACACATGTCGATGATGGGACTGCGGGACATCAGCAGTCTGCAGACAGCACCGGTCGATCGACGCGCCGTCGTGACCGAGGTCCTGCCGTGGAACGAACATCGCCTCCGCTCGGCGATTCAACGAGAACTCGCCCGCGAGGGGCAGATCTTCGTCGTGCACAACAGGGTGCGGGATCTTGGCGATGTGGCCGAGGCGGTACACCATCTCGTCCCCGATGCGAGAATTGTCACGGGCCACGGGCAGATGCCGCCGAAGGAACTCGAGCAGACCATGTTGGCTTTCATGCGGCATGAAGCCGATGTGCTGGTCGCAACCACGATTATTGAGTCCGGCATCGACATCCCCAATGCCAACACCATCATCATCAACGAGGCCGATCGCTTCGGACTGGCAGATTTGCATCAACTCCGGGGCCGAGTCGGCAGGTCACGGCACCGGGCGTATTGTTACCTGCTGCTTCCGATGACGCGGACAGTGCGTCCCGAAGCGAGGCGTCGGCTCCAGGCAGTAGAGTCATTCTCGATGCTTGGCGCGGGCTTTCGCATTGCGCTGCGGGATCTGGAACTCCGAGGCGCGGGCAATCTGCTCGGCCCGGAGCAGTCCGGCCACATCGCGGCGGTCGGATACGAGTTGTACTGCCGCCTCCTTGAAGGCGTTGTCGAGGATTTGAAGTCCGGCCGGAGCCCGCAGCAGCGGGCGCCGATTCTGGATTTCGGCTGGACTGGTTACTTTCCGGAGGCGTGGATTCCCGGAGATGCCAGAAGGCTCGACGCTTATCGCCGACTCTGTCAGGCCCGCACACTTGCTGCGATCGATCAGGTGATCGCTGATCTGCACAGCGCGTATGGCCCAATTCCTGAGCCGGCGGCGCGGCTGCGAATCTGCTGCCAGATCGGTGTGATGCTTGCGGCTATGGACGTGCGATCGCTGCTGCGTCGCGACGATGATCTGGTGTTCCAGACGTCTCATCCCGAACCCCTGCTCGTGCGGCTTGGAGCGCTGCCGGGCAAGGTGCGACGGGTTGGTGAGCGATCGGCGGAAGGCGTAGGGGAGGTATGGTGGCGTCCGCCGGCGGTGGTCATGTGCCTCGAGTCGGTAGCGAGCCACTTGTCCGCCGTCTTGGAGACGTCCCCATGAGCATCATCCCCGCGGTCTGCGTGGCTCTGCCGCTGGCAGTCGCGTTGGTGCTCGTGGCTGACCGTCTGATGCGGTCCGGGAATCATGAGGGCCGGCCGGCTCGACTGGTGCGGGTGCTGTGGATACCAGTCTTGGTCGTATTGCCGGGGCTCGGGCTGATCACCGGTGGTGGGGACATGTTGAACATCGAATCGTTGGCGGCAATGTCACTGGGACCGCTCGTTGGCGTGGTGGTGGCCCCGCTGCTGTTGCTCGGGCCCCGTCAGTGGAGTCGGGATCAGTGGCACGCCGATGACCGCCTGCCCTTGGCTTGGCCGGCGATTGGAGTGCTGCTCATGGCGTTGGCCGTCGCGGGCCGGGTGCCGGAGTTCTTGTCTCTCGTGGCCTTTGCGCTTGGCGTGGTGCTCCTCTGGATGGAAACGACCCCTCGCCCCCACGAGCGTCATGGCGGTGATGGGGGTGGTTGGGTGCTGTTGGGGTTGGTGCTCGCATCCGCTTTGGCAGTGGTGAATGCGGCGGGACCTGGCGGGTGGCCGCCGCTGGTGATTGCGTTCGCTGCTGCGTGGGCGATTCTCGTGATGGCAAGCATTCGCCTCGGTCGTCGGCGAGCGCTCCTGGCAGTCGGGTGGGCTGCCATGATGGGACCGGTGCTCGGTTTAGGCGTACTGGGGCAAGACGGTCTGCGGGGGACTGTGCTGAATACGCTCAGAAGCGATGTGGTCTTCGTTGGCTATCGTGAGCTGGGCGGCTTGGCGAAACTGCTGCTGCCCGGCCTGCTGCTTCTGGCGATTTGCGGCTTGATCGCCGCTTGGCCGAGATGGTCGTTGGCGGTGTCGCGATGGGTGGCGACTCTGATGGTGGCGGTGGGCGTCTTTGTGATCGCTGCGGTCCTCACCCGGCTGAGTTGAAACCGATTCAAGTCGAGACCCATCGCGGGCCGATGCACGCCAAAGGCCGCACGGATGTGGCTTATACGAAGCCGTGGCCTCGATGTCCCGGCACGGGCACTCAGAGGGCCAAGGAAGGACCGCATGTTCACCGATCGGCAGCGAGAGATTCTTCCCACGACGCGGGAGTCCACCACCCACAAGTTCTCCGTCGCCGGCTTTGAGGGCTATCTGACAGTTGGACTTTTCGATGATGGCCGTCCCGGCGAAATCTTCATCAAGATGAGCAAGGAGGGTTCGACGCTCTCGGGTCTCATCCAAGGATTCTGTCGAAGTTTCTCGATCTCGCTTCAGTACGGTTTGCCCATCGATGACGCGGTCCGCCGCTTCAAGGGCATGCGATTCGAACCCTCCGGCGCGACGAGCAATCCCGACATCCCCGAGGCCACCAGCATTCTCGACTACATCGCCTGCTATCTCGAACTGGCATACGGTTCGGCTGCGAGCGGCACTGTGCCGGCCGGTCGCCCCGAAGTGGCCTGACGCAACAAAGAAAGAGGGATCAGGTGCCGCCTCGGCACCTGATCCCCTTGGTTTCAGTTGAGGTATCGGCTCACCCTTCGGCCGCAGCCTCCTCGGCTGGTACTTCTTCGGCGACCGGCTTCGGCTTCGGTTCGGGCTTCTCGATGAGTTCGCCCTCGTCGTCGAATTCCATTTCTTCACGCTCTTCGAGCGGCTGGTCGGGTTCGACGATGACCGAGATATCGACCCGAAGGTCGGCCTCGAACTGGATTGGAACCTCGTAGTCGCCGATGCGGCGGATGGAGGTGGGCAGGCGTACGGCGCGGATTTCGATGCCGGGGTAGCCGACCTGTGCGAGGGCATCTGCGATGTCCCGCTGCGTCACCGAGCCATACAGGCCGCCGCGATCATTGCAGGAGCGGACGAGTGTGAGTTCAACTTCTTCCATGCGGGCGGTCAATTCCTCCCGATCGGCCCGCTGCGCGGCAACGCGGGCAAGGGCGGCGGTTCGCTCCGCCTGAAGCGCCTCGATCCGTTCATCACTCGGGGCTTCGGCGATCTGCATCGGAAGCAGGTAGTTGCGGGCGTAGCCCGTTCGGACTTTGACAACGTCGCCGACGATGCCGAGATTCTCGACATTTTCAAGCAACAGCAGTTCAATCGTTCTTCGGCTCATGTGCGGTGTCCTCCGTGGGAGTTAAGGAGCGCCGTGCCGCGGCGCCCCAGCGTCGGTGTTTTCGGCGTCCCGCGGTGGGACGCCTTGTAATTCAGAACGGGATATCGTCGTTGGATGGTCCACCACCGTATCCACCGGTGCCGGCGGACTCGGTCTGCCGCGAGCCACCCTGATCGCCACCGCCTTGGCGGCTGTCT
>DOVP01000264.1 GCA_003520025.1 Phycisphaerales bacterium | reverse complement strand
GCCACTGTGGTCGCTGCGAGTGAAACACTCGATCTCGACGGCGCAGTCGTGACCCCCGGACTGATCGATTCGCACGTACATCTTCTGCTCGCCGGTGAATCGTCGGTACATCTTGACCTGTCGCAGGTTGACGGCCGCGAAGCCTTTGAAGCGGCCATCGAAGCGGCAGATGCGGCGCTTCCTCCGGAGCGGTGGCTCATTGCAACTGGGTGGAACGACACGCTCTGGGAGCGAGATGACCTCCCTGACAGAGCGTGGCTTCGGGCAGCAGGCTCTCGGCCGGTCGTGTGCTGGCGATGTGATTGGCACTGCGCGTTGGTCAACGATGCGGTGCTCCGACGACTGGATCTTGATGGACCGCTGCCCGCTGGTGGGCGGCTCGGACGAATGCATGACGGCACGCCCAGCGGCCTGCTGATCGAGGCGGCTGCGTGGGAACTGGTCAATCCGCTGATTCCATCGCTTCCGGAACAGGTTCGCGGAGAAGCCGTTGAGCAAGCGGCGGCGGCCATGGCAGCCTGCGGCATTACCGCCACTCGATCGATGGAATATCGCGGTGACATCGAGTCACATTTCGTTCCGCGGGCCGACACCTTGCCGATTCGGCTCTCGCTTGTGCAACTTGATCGCTCCTTGCCGCTCGATACAGGTTGGCATCACGATCTGCCGAATACGGATCGCTTTGCATTGACCGGGTGCAAGGCTTTCTTTGACGGCACGCTCGGTTCGCGAACGGCCAAGTTGACATCGCCCTACAGTGATGCGTCTGAGACCAGCGGATTGTGGCTGGAGGCAGCGAACGAGAATCAGGATGAGCGATGGTGCCGCGAAGTGGTTGCTGCCGGACTCGCGCCGGTCATTCACGCCATCGGGGACGCCGCGGTGTCGCGGGCACTGCGGGTGATCGGTGATGTGCCTGATGCGTTGCGCCCGACCATCGAACACGCTGAGGTGATTGCGCCCGAGATATTTCCAACGCTCGAGGGGGTTCGTCTGAGTGTGCAGCCGACGCACCGGGCAACCGATGCTGCAATGGCTCACGCAAGGCTTGGCGATCGAGCGGGGTGGCTGTTGCCCATGCGTGAGATGTGTGAGGCGGGGGGCCGGTTGTGCTTCGGCACCGACTGGCCGATCGTGCCAGTCGATCCGGTGGCCACGCTTCGGGCGGCGATCACCGGCGAGGATGCCCAGGGGAATCCCTTCTTTCCCGAGCAGCGTCTTTCTCCGCACGAGGCCATGCTCGCCGCGACCGTGAATGCGGCGGAGGCCTGCGGCTTCGATGCCGGCCTCCGGGCCGGCCTGCCAGCGGATTTTGTCGTGTGGTCGAGCGATCCGTTCGAAGATATTTTCACCGCTACTGTGCAAGCCACCTTCGTGGATGGGACACTGGTTGCCGGTGAGTTGAGACAAGGAGCGTGTCATGGCTGAGAGATTGACCCATGTGGACGAGCAGGGCCGCGCGGCCATGGTCGATGTGTCCGGCAAGCCGGTCATCAGACGCCGCGCGGTCGCAGAGACTTTCTTTCATGCCGCGTCGGAGACACTTGATCGCATCATGGCGGGCGATCTGCCAAAAGGTGAGGCGCTCGCCGTTGCGAGGATTGCCGGTGTCCAGGCAGCGAAGCGGGTGGACGCGCTCATCCCGCTGTGCCACACACTTCCCTTGGAGCATGCGGAAGTGTCATTTGAACGATCCGCCTCCGATGCCATCCGAATCGAAGCAGCGACCGTCGTGACCGCGCGGACCGGCGTCGAGATGGAGGCCCTCACCGCCGTGAATGTGGCGGCACTGACCTTGTGGGACATGACCAAGGCGATTGACAAAGATCTTCGCATCGATGGAACGCGGCTGGTGCTCAAGGAGAAGGCCTCGCCGGCATCATGAGTTCGCAGCGTGGACCGCTTGGCAGAATGCGGCAATCCGCTTGGGATCCTTGATGCCCCGCGCAGATTCAACGCCGCTGCTGACATCCACACCCCAAGGACGCAATCGCTCGATGGCTGCCGCGACCGTCTCCGGCGTGAGGCCGCCGGCAAGAATCCAAGGTGTGGTGATCGCAGAAGCGACTTCGGCGAATGCGTCATGATCAAAAACGACGCCGCTGCCGCCGCGGTGGCTGTCGATGAGCAGCCTCGCTACGTTCGGGTCGGCGTCCCACCGCTCGATGGCGGCGACATCGTCAAAGGGGATCGCGCGAATCACCGGGCCGGCCTCCGCCGCGATCTGCACCAGTGATGCGTCTTCGGATCCGTGCAGTTGAATCCAGTCCGTCACGCGTTGTCGGATCTGCTGCTCGCTGGGATCGACCATCAGGCTGATGACGGCGACGCGATCGTTCGCGGCATCGGTCAGGGTCGAGAGTGTTTCCTCGCTCACCTTCCGCGGTGACCCCTCGGCGAGCACAAGACCGATCGCATCGGTGTTGGCCTTTACCGCGGTCTCGATGTCTTCGCTCGTCCGCAGGCCGCAGATCTTGATCCGAGTCGGACCCGTGCCCGGGTCGTTCCAGCGTTCCGAACTCATGTGCTGGCCTCGCCGAGCAGAGATTCGGCCAGCGACCTCCGCTGATCGGTGGTGGCATCGCGTTTGGCCTGTTCAAGAAGTGGTATGGCCTCGGCACCTTGGCCGAGGAATCGCACAAGCAGCAGCCCCAGCAGCAGCCGCACCTCGCCCGCGCTGGGCGACTTGCTGTACCGCTCCAGATAGCGGCGATACGCGTCGGCGGATTCGAATCGTTTGCCTGTGGCCTGAAGATGATTGGCGAGCGTCAATTGATCCTTCTCAGGAAGCACCGCCGCCTCATGTTCGGTGGCCAATCGGCACCACAGAGAGGTGGCGCTGTCGAGGTTGCCTTGCGCGATATGACCACGAACTGCAGAGACGAAGGCGGCCGCAGGTTCGACGGTGGCCTCACGTGGGGCCGTGGCTGGCCGCGGTCCGGCCGTCACCTGCGAGAGCACCTGCCGGCGATGGCGATGTTTCAACAGTGCCACTGCATCGGTTCCATCCCGTTTGAACACGGGGGTGGGCAGGAGGGCCAGCGCTGTGCCGAGCCCCCACAGATAGCCGCCGATGTGCGCGGCGTAGGCCGTTCCGGAGTCGCCAAGCCCGACCCAGCCGATCAGATCGAGCGCGACCCAGATGGAGATGATGAGGAGTGCCGGTGCCATCCAAAACGTGATGAGAAAGAAGATGACCAGCACGCGGATGCGGCACCGCGGAAAGAGTATGAGGAATCCGCCGACCAAGGCGCAGACCGCGCCGCTGGCGCCGATGACGGGGTTCTGCGAGGTGGCAATGTGCGCCAGTCCCGCCACGATGCCGCCCATCAGCACGAAGATCGCGAACCCGACGCGTCCCATTCGGCTCTCAATGGCACTGCCGAAGACCCAGAGACCCATCATGTTGAAGCCGAGGTGCAGCAACCTCCAGAGCGGATGCTCTGTGCCGCCCATGAGCGGGTTGTCGTGGGTGAACTGGTAGGTAATGACCTGCCACCAGTGAAAGTCGCGGGCGGAGAGTGCCAGCCCACTGATGAGCCGTTCGGCTGCTTGCTGATCCAAGGCCCCGACAACCAATACGGCGAGATAGGCCAGCATCATCAGCACGATGAGCGTCTCGGTCACCACTGGGCGGCGGTCACGGGGCAGATCGGTGCCGAGAAGGATGAACATCGGCCCAGTGTACTGAGCGTGAGAATCGAGATCGCGACCCCTCTTCATCAACGGCTGTGCTGTACAATCCGTGGCCCTGCGTGGCGCGTGCTGCGGCAGGGTGGGGGGCACATCAGCGATGAACGGAGTACGCCAGATGGCCGATGCAACCGCCACGATGACGATGGACAAGGGGCTCGATCACACGATCATTGGTGAATCCACCAAGTCGTTCATCGATGGGCAGAAGGGTGTACTTGAGTACGTGGGCATCGATATAGACAGCCTTGCGCGGGAGTCGACCTTCGAAGAGACCACCTTCCTGCTCTGGAATGACCGCCTTCCGGACGCCGATGAACTCGCTGCGTTTACCAATCGGATCCGATCCCAGTACGACCTGCCAGACGGAATGTGGGATGCTTTGCGTGGCCTGCCGCATGACGCCCCGCCGATGCACGTGCTCCAGACAATGGTGGCCATGCTCGCTGCATACGATGCGGATTGCGATGTTCAATCACGCGAGGCCGAGGAATCCAAAGCCATTCGCATCCTCGCGGCGACGCCCGCCATCATTGCCAATTTTGATCGACTTCGTCGCGGACTCGACATCGTGCGGCCCAGCGCCGACGACACAATGGCCGAGAGTTTTCTGCGAATGCTCAATGACGAGACGCCGGGCACCGCAACTGCCAGGGCGCTCGATGTATGCCTCATTCTGCATGCCGATCACGGCATCAACGCCTCTACCTTTGCCACGATGGTCGCCATCGGGACCGAAAGTGACATGTACTCCGCCATCACGGCGGCCATCGGCACGCTTCGCGGCCCATTGCACGGTGGCGCCAACGAGCGGGTCATGCGAATGCTTCAGGGAATCGATGGGCTCGATGCCATCGAGGATTTTGTACTGGGGCGTCTCTCTCGCAAGGAGAAGGTGCCCGGCTTCGGACATCGCGTCTACAAGGCCATCGATCCGCGGGCAACGTATCTGAAGACTTTCGCCGAGTCGATCGCCACGGAAACCAGCAATCTCGAACTCTTCAAGATGAGCCGGAAGATCGAGGAGATCATGGAGTCGCAGGTGGGGGCCAAGGGCATCCACCCCAACGTCGACTTCTACTCGGCGACAACCTACTTCTCGATGGGGCTCGCGATCGACCTCTTCACGCCACTCTTTGCCATGAGCCGCAACGCGGGCTGGGCGGCCCATGCGATGGAACGCCTCGAAGACAATCGGCTGATCAGACCACGGTGTCAGTACACCGGCCCGCATGGGGTCGAGTACCGCGTCGACGCCTGAAACCTACTCGACGTACACCACAATCCGGTCGTGAACAAGCATCACAATGTCGTGCTTGCCGTCGCCGCTGACATCCGCGATGGCGATTTGGCGGGGTTGATACTCTCGTCCTTCGCCGCCGTGGAACAGTTGTGACTCATAGATCTGGAACCCGGTGGCGTGCAGCATTTCGCCTGTCTCATCAAAGGTAAAGAGTTCCATCATCTGTTCGCCAGCGTCGAGGGCAACCATGTCACCGTACCCATCGGCGTTGATGTCACCGATCGCCAGTTCGTGCGGGATGTGCCCGTCCAGTGAACTCTTCCACGTGCCGACTTCTTGCAGCGTCCGCCGCTGCCCGCCAAGCGGGATGACGGCAAAACCGTCTTCTCCAACAGTCAGGATGCCTGGGACGTCGCCGTTGAAGCGTCCAGTCGCCAGTGGTCCGGGTGTGAATCCGCGAATGCGAAGGGTCTCGGATTGTTGCCACCGCTCACCTTCATCATCGGGTTCGAATACCAACAGTCGGTCTCCGGCCTTGTCGGCGGCGACGAGCCGTTGGCCCAGCGGTGTGACGGCGACAAGGTCGCTGTCTGGATCGTCTGCATTGAACTGTCTGATGACACGCCAGCCTCCGGCTTCGCCGTCTTGAACGAAACTCACTGCTCGGACAAAGTTGCCATCGGCGATCAACAACTCGTCGGTGCCGTCGCCGTTGACATCCAGCGTGGCGATGTTGTTGGCGCTCGCGGAGTCGACCAGCCCGTACTGGGCCATGTCCTTCTTCTCCAGCAGTTTGAACCCTTCGTCCTCACTCGCGTCCGCAAGCAGCAGCATCATCGGCCGCTCAGGCGTGAGGATGATGATGTCCTCGTGTCCGTCCTGATCGACATCCACCGATTGCAGGTGATTGGGTTTTCGACTGAGCGAGCCCAGATCGATCGATCGGGACTCGGTCGTATCAAGGTCAATGAGATCCAGCAGGTAGTCCCGCTTCTTGACATTGATGATTGCAGCGTGGGGGGTATCGCCGACCGTGACGACATTCATCGCGACCGGCTCATAGCCCGCTGTGACCTTGATCGGCGTTGGGAACGGCAATTCGCCCGGCCCCAGTGGGGTTCGCCCGACCACGCCTTCTTTGGACGAGAGCACGAGCAATTCGGCTGGGCGGGTCTCACTCTTCGGTACCGCGGCCACCGCGTCGATTTCCGAGAGGCTCGGTGAAGACTGTACGGCTGTCAGATCACCGGCGTCGGATTGTCGGTAGACCGCCAACGCGTTGGACTTGGTGTCGGCGGCGACCACATCGGTTCGTCCGTCGCCATCCACATCAACAACGGTCCATGCTCGCCCTCGTTTGCCCGGATCCGGGAAGCCGTGCACCGTGAAGGCAACTTCGCGGTCGCCTCCCGACTCCACAGCCTCCTGCTTGAGTTCGTACAGCACGACTCTCCTGGCATTGCGTTCAATCACTGCAACGCGAGTGCCTTCCTGAGCGCCGAGTGCTTCGAACTCGATGATCGGAGGCATTTCGAAGATGGCCTGAGCGCCCGGTTCAACGCCATCATCGCCACGGCGTCCGAACCAGATTCGCACCGGAGCGGCATCGTCCGGGCTGATTCCGGCGAGATCCATCATTCCGTCGCCATCGTAATCCGCAGGTACGACACCGAGCATGGAAGCCCCGGCGGGGTAGGTGGTACTGGGACCGAGCGAGAAGCCCTCGACCGGCCAGATTGCCGGTTCGCCGCCGACGATCGACACCAGATCGGGCTTCCCGTTTCCGGACATGTCCACCAGCGAGAAGGCCGCTGTCGAGGCGGCGAGTTTGCGGATGTCGCGTTTGGCTTCCGACTTGAACTTGCCCGGCGAAGTTTGCCGCAGGAAGGTCACTCGTCCAGGGGCGCCGCCCGTCAGCAGGTCAAGCAGCCCGTCGCCGTCCAGATCGTGCGCGGCGATGGCGGAAATGACATCTGATACGGGAACGAATATCCGTTCGAAACGCCAATGATCTGGAAATTCGTTGATATCGCGAGGAATCTCCACCGGATCGTCAGGACTGGCATTGGGTCGCTGTTGGAATACCTCGATACGGCTGCGGTGATTGTTTGCGACAACAATGTCATCGAGCCCGTCATTGTTGAGGTCGACGACCAGCATCGGCCCGGGGTCGTCTCCGATCGGCATGACGTCGAACCCCGAGAAGCCGAAGTAGTCGGCCAGTGGGGGCGGTTCGGAGTCTTGGGCCAGGGCGGTCAGGAGCAATGGAGCAAGGAGCAGTGGATTCATCTATCGGGCCTCCGTGGAGCATCGCATGGTAGTCGGGTGCAGCACAGGGGGCTCCTGAGGCCCTACACTTGACTCTTGCTGGGCTACATCGGCCCGCCAAGGAGGTTTCCAGATGGGTGCTCGCATGTGGTGTTGCAGTTGCCTGCTCGTCGTCGCCGCTCAGGCGGATGTTGTCCAGTTGGAGGCCGGGGGCGAACTGCATGGCACGGTCATCAAACAGGACGAACGGAGTTTGTGGATCGATGTGGGACCATCCATCGTCCGAGTCGACAACAACGACGTCGTGGATGTGCGGGTGTCCGATCCCGCCGAGGTATCCGATGAGCCGAGCGATGCAATCTTCCATACGGTCGAGAACCCACCGGACCTGAGCATTCGCCAACAGGCCGCTCGTGTCAAGCCATCGGTGGTGCTGGTGAAGACGCCTTCGGGCACCGGCTCGGGCGTGATCGTCAATGGGCAGGGGCATGTTGTCACCAATGCGCACGTGGTCCAAGGAGAAAAGGATCTGCGGCTGGTCATCTGGGTGCCGCGAGCGGATGGCACGCTCGCTCGCAGGACGATCGAGGATATTGAAATCGAGGCGGTGAACGACCACTTGGATCTGGCACTCCTGAAACTTCCTACCGAGGAAGATCATTCCTATCCGTGGGTGCCACTGGAGTTGTGGGAGTCGATCGAAGTAGGACAGCCGGTTTTTGCAATTGGCAACCCGATGGGGCTTGAGCAGACGACCAGTCAAGGCGTCGTTTCGACGACGCAGCGCAGTTTCGATGGCTTGAGCTACATCCAGACCGACGCAGCCATCAACCCGGGCAATTCCGGTGGCCCGCTGTTCAATGTCAGCGGTGAGGTCATCGGCATCACGAACATGGGCATTCTTGGAGGCGAAGCGCTTGGGTTTGCGATCCCGACGCGATATGTGAAGGACTTCCTTCGCAACCGCGAGGCTTTTGCCTATGACCCATCGAATCCGAATACCGGGCATCGCTATCACATCCCCCCGCCGCGGCAGCAGGCTGGGATTGCCCCTCAATTGGAGAAGACGCAATGAGTGTGTTTGGGACGATCGTGCTGGTCGCGGCGATGGCCGATCCGGCCGTAGGGGCTCCGCTGTCAATCGAGAAGGTCGCGCCGAGCAATGCTGTTGGTGTGGTTTCCGTGACGGGGTTGGACGCAGTTCTCTCGCGGTTGACCGAGTCGGAACTTCTCAATTCGGATGATCGAGAGGCTTTGAATGAAGAGATCCGCGGGGCATTCAATCAGGACGAGTCGAGTATCGGAGACGTATGGAAGACGCTCCTTGAGGATCATGATCCCTTGGAGGTGGTGTCATCGATATCCGGCGGCTTCGTTCTCTGGGTGGAACCTTCGGAGGATTCAGGTGGTCAATTGACGATGGCGGCTTGGGTTGATCTGGGCAGTGAATCGCAGGTGATTGTGGACGCATGGGACACGAGTTGGGAAACGTTGCGGGCTGAGCCTCATGTAAAGACCGAAACAGTGCTTGGCCGTGAGATCGATCATGTCACATCCAGACGCCCCGACGAGGAGAAGCCGAACCCTGCGCCAAATGATGCGTGGGTCGTGCGGGAAGATCGATTGATTCTGTTCTCGAACACCCGCTCGGGCATGACGCGATTGCTCGATGCCGTGGATGGAGAGGACTTCGATGATGCGCTCGGCGACACCGAACAGTGGGCAGCCGTCAAGGGCATGTTGGACGGGCCGGACTCGTTGGTGGCGGCCATGTTCGTGGACCCGTCGTGGGAGGCTGGGACGCTTTTCGATCAAATGGGCATGGTGCAAATGCTGCGTGCTTCTTTCGACGCGGCGATCGGTCCGGTCAAGGCGATTGCGGTGTCTGGAGGGCCCGGAGCAGATGAAACGCTGCTCTCTTGGTCCGGGGCGATCTGGATGCCCGAAGGACAGGGCGGATTGCTCCGCCTCTTGGCGCACGACACGCCGCGGGCAGCCATGCCGGGTTGGGTCGGCCCCGACACGGTGTCTGTCATGCGACTCAATATGGACTTCAAGCGGATTCCTGACTGGATCCGATCGATTGTCGCTACCAATCCAATGCTCATGGGAATCGGTCAGATGATCGATCAGTTCGAGCCGACACTGCGGTCCATTCTTGATCCACTTGGCCGGCGGATTCTGCAGGTGCAAACTGTTTCCCGCCCACTCACGGCGGAGAGCCTCAATGCGGTCTCAGCGATTGCCTGCACGAATCCAACGGGGTTGAATGACGCATTGGCTGCGGCGGCGCCGAAAGCGGACATGGAACCTCGCGATTTTCAAGGGCATCAAGTCTGGTCCGCTGAATTGGGGCAGGGGGGAATGATGCCTCTTCCCGGGCTGAATGGAAAAATGAGTTTGGCCGTGGCGGGCGGCATGTTGTTCGTCGGAGATCAGACGGCGGTGGAATCTTCCCTGCGTGGTCTTTCAGCTCGTGGAGGAGGTGCGCCGCCCTGGCTTGATCGCGTCACTGCCTGGCTGCCCGATCAGCCTCTTGCAGGTTGGGGTGGTTGGGATCTGGCCGAGTCGCTCACCGCGGTCGCCGAGATCGAACGCATGCAGATCACCCGCTGGGAGGATGAACTCAAGGCGGACGACCCGGAACTCTGGGAAGAGATCAAGGGGGAACTCGTGGACGAGGATCAAACCGAACAGTACGAACGCTTTGCCAGAATCGCCACGCACCTCGGCCCAGCAGCGTGGTGGGCCAGTTCCGGCGACGACGGTTTCCGCATCCGCGGCATCGTGATGGGGCGAGACGCCGCCACGGG
>DOVP01000248.1 GCA_003520025.1 Phycisphaerales bacterium | reverse complement strand
CTTGTCCCCAACGGCCGCTTGAGCGATTTCTCCGGTGGACCGCTGGGCGAGTACTTGTTTTCGGACCGAATCGGACACAACGAGCAGCTCGTACAGGCCGACTCGTCCATGGTAGCCCGTTCCCCGGCAGTCCCTACAGCCAGTGCCGCGGCGAAGCACGGTGCCCTCGCGGAACCGCAGGGCATCGGGCAGCGTGTCCCAATCAGGCGTCCAGTCGGCTCCGCATGAGGCACACACACGTCGGACCAGACGCTGTGCCAGTACAGCCTCGACCGAACTGGCGACGAGGAATGGCTCGACGCCCATGTCGAGCAGTCTCGGCATGGCACCAGCGGCGGTGTTGGTATGCAAGGTGGAGAACACGAGGTGTCCGGTCAATGATGCCTGCACGGCGGCCTCGGCGGTTTCCCGATCGCGGATTTCGCCGACCATCACGATGTCGGGGTCGTGCCGGAGGATCGATCGCAGGCCTGCGGCGAAGGTCATACCCACTTCCGCTTGTGTCTGAATCTGGTTGACGCCATCGAGGTGGTATTCGACCGGATCTTCGATCGTGATGGCCTTGACCTCCCCGGTCACGACGCGCCGAAGCGATGCGTACAGCGTCGTCGACTTGCCTGAACCGGTCGGCCCTGTGACGAGCAGGATGCCGTGTGGCGTATGGATGCACTCGTCCCAGCGGGTCAGCACATTCTCCTGCATGCCCAGTTCGTCGAGTGGACGAAGACCGGCTGTCGAATCGAGGATCCGCAGCACGACACCCTCGCCGTGCATCATCGGAATGACGGACACACGCAGGTCAAACAGGTGTCCGTCATGCCGCATCGAGATTCGACCATCCTGCGGACGGCGGCGCTCGGCGACGTTCAGGTTTGCCATGATCTTCAGGCGGCTGATGATCGCTGCACGGAACCGGTCCACGGTTCGCGGCACACTGGCGGTGGTCAGGATGCCATCAACGCGGTACCGGATGGCGACACGGTCTTCGTAGGGTTCGATGTGCAGATCAGTCGCCCGTTCGCGAATGGCTTCGACGAGCAGATCGTTGACCAACCTGATGACGCTGGCGAGTTCTGCCTGGTCAGCCTCATCTGTGGCTGCCTCCGTTACAACCGGTTCGACTTCGGCATGCAGAGCTTCAAGCGTGTCGCCCGCCACACCGTAGTGTCGGCGGATGAAATTGCGGAGGTCCTCTTCATCTGCCAGCACTAATTCGATCGACAGCCCGGTCAGCAACCGCAATTCGTCGAAGGCGGTGAGCTCAAATGGATCGCTGGTCGCAACGCGCAGCACATCGTCTGCGCGATCGATTGGCACGCAGTGCTGGCGAAAGACAAGCCGCGAAGGCAGGAGTTTGAGAATCTCCGGTTCCGGAACAACAGTGGCAAGATCTACGATCGGCATCGAGAACTGTTCGCCGATAGCGTGAAGCATCGACTGACTGTCGACGTGGCCGAGTCGTACCAGCACGCGATCGAGTCGCTCGCCGGTCCGTTGCTGCTCGGCCACCGCCTCTTCAACCTCGGCGGCCGAGACGAGTCCCCGCTCCAGAAGCAGTGCATCGATTCCCATGGGGCCTACTGTAAAGGCGGCAGGTGCCGCCCGGGGATCTCCGCCGAAGAGTTTGGGTTCACTGCCCGTCCCCGGGCGGTACCGGACCCCTTATCATGTGCGACTCGGCCCAATCCGCGTTGTTTTTCTCTGAGGAGCCCTCCGATGCAGGCAAACGATGTTCTTCAAAGCCTCTCACGCTACCAACTCGTGGATGGTTATCCGCTGGTTGTCGATCTGGAGAAGTCGCAGGGCTCGTGGATCCACGATGCTGCGACGGGCGAGAAGTATCTCGACGCGTTCACTTGTTTTGCATCGTGGCCCATCGGTTTCAATCATCCGGGAATGAAGGATCCCGCTTTCGAGGCGGTGCTCATGCGGGCGGCTCAGTCCAATGTCGCCAATGCCGATTTGTACACCTCCGAGATGGCGGACTTCGTACGCACGTTCGCAACGCACACGACTCCCGATGGATTCCCACATCACTTTTGGGTGGCTGGCGGCGGACTCGCCGTCGAGAACGCCATGAAGACCGCATTTGACTGGAAGGCCAGGCGTCTTGGGCGAACCGATTATCTCGCCGACTGCAACGATCTCACGATCGTGCACTTCAATCAGGCTTTTCATGGCCGCACTGGGTATACGATGAGTTGTACGAACACGCTTCCTGACAAGGTTGGTCTGTTCCCGCGATTTCCGTGGCCACGCATACACAACCCGGTCTGCCGATTCGACACGGACGGCAACATCTGCAACGACATCGAAGCCGAGGAAGCCAAGGCCCGTGAGCAACTCGATCAGGCATTTGCCGAGAGTGCCGATCGCATCGCGGGCATTCTCATCGAGCCCATGCAGGGCGAAGGCGGCGACAACCACTTCCGCCCGGAGTTCCTCGCCACACTTCGCAGGTATGCAGATGAGCACGATTGCCTGCTGCTCTTCGACGAGGTACAGACCGGATTCTACGGCTCCGGCAAGCCTTGGTTCTGGCAGCACCTCGGCACG
>DOVP01000084.1 GCA_003520025.1 Phycisphaerales bacterium | reverse complement strand
GTCGCGGCGAGTCCTGAAAGCAGAAACACTGCACGTTGTAGCCGAGCGACGCCATCGAAGCAGCGGCGGACGCCCCGGCAAGGCCGGCGCCGACCACGATGATGTCGTACTTGCGACGGTTGTTCGGGCCGACGAGCTTGATGTGCTCGAGATGGTGGTCCCACTTGTGATCGATTGGGCCGTCGGGAATGCGTGCATCCAGTTCCATGACTTCAGTGTTCCTGCCCGAAGGACTGTGAGACATCCAGCAATGCGGCATCAACGGCATCGGTGTGCTGTGGAGGCGGCGGCACCGCGCCGGCCCATACCAGCAGCGGCACCGATGCGAACCCGATGAAGATGGCAATTGCGCTGACCGATGCGAAGATTCGACAACTGCGGTTGCGGTCCGGATTGTTCAACCCGATCGACTGGAACATGCTCCAGAGTCCGTGCTTCAAGTGCATGCAGACCATGGCCATCACGGCGATGTAGGCCCAGGCGATCCACCACACTTGGAATGCGTGCCAGAGATTCCAGTAGGCGGATCCGATGCCGGAATTGGTCACCTTGTAGGGCGTGGGCTGCCATGTTCCGGTAGTGAACTGCAAGATGTGAAACACCAGATACACAAGAATGATCGGCCCGGTGACCATCATCGTCACGCCCGCCAGCGTCGCCGCGAACCGCCGCTTGCGACGATAGTGGATCGGCCGCCCATGCTTGTTCTGTTTCACCAGCAGCACGATCGTCCAGACGTGCAACAAAAAGGCCGCCAGCAGTACGATCCTGACGATCCAGAGGAAACCTCCGAAGCCGAAGAAGCCCTCGGCGAACTGCCGCAGGTAGAGCGAGTAGGCGTCGATCTTCTCGGCGCCGCTGTAGATGTTGAGATTGCCCAGCATGTGCAGGACAAGAAAGAGAAAGAGTACGACGCCTGTAACAGCGACCACGGCCTTCTTGCCAATCGCCGTTCTGTAGAACCTCAACACTCTCACGTGGCACTCCTGAACGCAATGGTAAGAAGTTCGCTACCGGCCGGCGGAATCCAAGAACCCTGAGTCCGCCGAGAGGCGATCTCGTAGGAATGGGCACTCTCCCGCTGGAACGGCACTGCAATCTGGATCTCTGTGGGGCACTATCAACTCTCTGCTTGCGACTCGTCCCGAATCGCCTGAACGCTCGCCACGGTCGTATCATCGGCCAGCGCCGCTGCGGCCGACCATGCCCGAACCGCTGCGAGCAACTCCGTAACATCTTCCTTGCAAGTGCGAGTCTTCTCAAGGATAGCCTGCACCCGCTCTGAGCCGAACTGCTCGTTGTCCTGCCCCGGCTGCTCGGGAATACCGTCCGTCATCAGCACCACCCGCTCACCGGCTGTCAGTTGCACGGACACATCTACATACTCGACTTCGTCAAATGCCCCGACCAGCGGCGAACTGGCGGCATGGTGAACGGTGACGCCATCGGCGGTGCACTGAGCCCAATGCCCATGACCTGCATCCACATACGTCAACTCACCGTCCACCGAGAACACACCAACCCACAGAGTCAAAAATCTGTTGGAGGCGCTCCGCTCCAAAACGAATTGATTCAGATCAGCTACAGCCATCGCCGGAGACTCGTGCCGCAGCAGGGCCGAGTGCAGATAGGCCTGTGAAGCCGCCATCAGAATGGCGGCCCCGACGCCCTTGCCGGACACATCTCCCAGAATGACCGCCACTCGATCCTCTGAGAGTGTCACGACGTCGAACAGATCACCAGAAGCTACCCGCCCTGGCAAAAACTCCACCTCGTAATCAATCTTGACCAGTTCCTTCTGCTGCATGGGAACCATCAGTTGCTGCGCTTCGCGAGCGGCACTCATTTCTTCGTCAAGTTCCCGCTGCCGAAGCCGCATCTCCTGTCTGCGAAGATTCGACATAGCCAGCCCCGCTAGTTGCGAAAGGGCTTGGCAGAACCCTGCCGCATCCGGCTGCACTTCCTGCTCTCCCCCTCTGGCATCCAGATACAAACACGCGGCCACCTGTTCGTCCAGCAGAATTGGGCAGCACATGGCGGAGTGGATATTGAGTTCCGCGATGCTCTGCCCCCAGTTGCCCTGTGACTCCTGCGAGGCGAGCGTCACCATTTCTCCCCCGGAAGCGCGAATGACGAGCGTGCGGCTGAACTGGTCCGGTTCACTTCCGTCGCGAGCGCAACTTCCAAGAATCTCGACGCCCTCGTCATCTCCAACAAGACGGACAAGCGCCGCACGTCCATACCCCGTCCCTTCAATGACCGATTCAAGCAGCGACATCGCCATCGCCCGCTCATCGGCTGCTTTATTGATGCGTTCAGCGCAGTCGATGAGCAACTGCAAACGGTGGTGAGCCATCCGACCGGTCGCAATTGGATCGATCCGTTCCACCTGCGCCATCGCGTCGGCCGTTTCAACATCGCCGGTCATTGCAACTGTGGTCGGCGCCCACGTGCCGACCTGCAACACCCACGGTCCCACCGCAATGCGGTCCCCCGGCGCCAGTGGCGTAGGCGCCCCTCCTTCCAAGCGAACATCGTTGAGCCACGTTCCATTGGCTCCACCGAGATCGCTGAGCATCCATCGCCCACCGATCCAGGAAATTTCAGCGTGCCGACGCGACATGGTGGCATCGGCCAGCCGCACCTCACAGGCGCTGCTGCGGCCAATCACCCCACCAGCACGCGTCACTTCCACGGGTGCGATGCTCGGGCCACGCACCCCCACGAGGCGAAGAAGGGAAGCAGTCTGTTCCAACTCTGTAGAACCGGTCATTCCCGCATACTACCGATCCCGAAACCGCATCAGAGGATCCGAATCCCGCTCTGGATCCACGGGGTAAACTCCACAGTCCCTGTCCGCGTAGCTCAATTGGATAGAGCGTCGGCCTCCGAAGCCGAAGGTTGCAGGTTCGAGCCCTGCCGCGGACGTTGACGCCGCCGCGACTGCACCCTGCTCTACTGCCCTCCAACCCCCATAGCCCACCCATGCTCACAGTAATCTGCCCAACCTGCCAAGCCAAAGTCGCCTCGCACAACGCCCGCTTTATCTCCGAGTCCCCCACCCTCATCGGAGATCCAGTTCTCGGTCCTGACGCTGCCCTGCGTTTTCGTCCCATACGATTCACCGCGGGAAGTTTCCCTGTCGATCCCACAGGAACCGAAGCAACACGACCGGCATGCCCTGAATGCCGAGCCGAATGGCCGGTCGGCTTCTGGAGTCACGCGACCCAAAGCGACAAGATCCACTCGAAAAATGAGACGGAATCACCTGATGCTTGAGTTGATTCACGCATGGTCAAACAACGGGCAAGGGGAAGCGGGCTTCACGATCGTCCACCGCACTACGGGCATGAGCAAACAAACCGCTCGAACGCTGGAAATGCTCTCCGGGATGGACCTTCCAGCGACAGGGTCTGTTCCACCAATACGAGCCCATCGCATCATTATGTTGGACGGAATCATTTGTTCAGTGCTCAGCAGCATCACGCAGACCGCCGGGCCGTCCCCGGATCGCCCATGCCGCGTCGCCCACCATCTCGTTTTGACTCCCGCGGAGCGTCCCAAGGTCGGTCCGGTCGGCCTGCTGATGTCCGGATGGTTCCGCGAAGCGTGGGATGACACTGAATCGCCAGATCCGACACCTGCTCCCCTACCAGATCATTCTGAATTGCCGTCCTGCCCGACTCTTGATCCGGAATGGATCCGCCTGCTCAACCAACGCGCAACTGCCCACGCGGCTACCTCGATCTTGGTTCCTCTCCCCACATGTTGCATCAATGTTGTCGCAGCCATTGAACAGACGCTCCCCCCCAGCCACCAATGGGAACTGACTTTCCTCACCAACACGGATCGCATGAGGGACGGCGTTCTTCTGCTCGCTGCTCAAGTTGACAGCCCGCCGGCAACCCGAATCGCCGCAGCCAAGGAGGGTGTCGTTCTGCCGTTACAGAAGCCACCCGCTCATTCCTGGGCAAGGGAAGGAACTGGGATCGAGCCACCTCAGAATCTCGTGCAGGATCGAGTCGAGTTGGTGCCAAATACGTTGCGGCTTGACCCTGTCCGCATCCCGGGCCTCGTGATCATGCTCATGCTCCTCGCCGCGGCCGCTGTGGCAATAACGATCGCCGTCATCGGAGGGTGGTTCACGTGAATCAAGCCGAACGCCTCCAACACGCCTTGGCCGGTGGCGACGGCGCGGAACTTACCGCAGCCTGCGAGGCCGTCTCGCAGACGCTCGCCCGCTGCCGCAAGTGGCGATCAAGTGGAGCCATTCGGGAAGCAGCGGCTCTGAACGCTGACGCTGGAAACATCATCGGCCTTGCCTTGCGGCTCTCTCGCCGATCTGGCGGACCACCAAATAGTCTTCGACTTCCCGGCCCGGACATACTCGACTCGCTCGCCCGGCTGCCAGCGGAGGCTGCTTCCCATCGAGACGAAGTCGAGCGATGGGTTGAACTCAATCTCAGCGAGGCATCGCTCGATGAGCGCATGGCCGCCATCAGAAGCCTGCGACTACTTGAGCCACGCAACACCGCATGGCGATCCAATCATGATGAACTCGAAATGGCCGTCGTGCGACTCTGGGAAAACGAAGCAGATCGATGCATCGCCGCCAGCGACCCCGACGCCATTGCCAACCTCAGCGAGCAGATCCAGGGCATGGGCTTTCTTGGCCGTTCCGGACAGTTGCTGCTGCACAAACTCAGTGTCGCGCAGGCCGAACAACTCGGGATCGCTGCGGCGCAGGGACTCGATCCGCTCAGGGCGCAGTTGCATCTGGCATGGGCAGCCATGAATCTCCCGCTTGCGCGACGCCTTCGGACCGACTGGCGGCAGAAGGCGGAGGTTGCGACGGGCGATCACGAGCAGGAAACACGAGCTGTCTTCCAATGGATCGATGCCGAAGACCGTCGCGAGGCAGCCGAACGTGCCCTTCAGGACCGCGTCGATGATCTCGTAAGGGCACTGGATGAACTGGAACCCCTCCACGCCATCGAACGTCGATACTCCGCCCTCCGAAACGATGATGCCGTTGTCCCGCCGGCCGTCGAAAGCCGAGTCACGCACTACATCACCGAAGAACGCCGGAAGCAAACTCGTCGATTTGTAGTGTCGCTTTCATCCATCATCGCCATCGCCGGCGTGCTGACCAGTGTCGTGGCGATCAACAATTACAGCATCAAACGCCAGAACATGATTGAGAGCCTGAGCGAGTGCATCAAGCAGAATCTTGAAGATGGCGACCTACTGAGCGCCCAGGATTGCTGGAACCAGGCGATCAGCGAGGAACTCGAGCAATCGCCTTTGATCGCCGCCCACAAAGTTGGGATCGATCGTGCCAAGGAGACTCTTGAAGAACGGCGAACTCAGGCCGAACTGGACATTGCTGCAGCCACTTCCCTGCTTGAACCGGACGACGCCATCCTTCCTCATATTGACGAGGCAATCGCACTGCTCAAAAATGCGGAAGAAGTGGCCCGCGATGAACTGCTCGCGACGCTGAAGCATCAATTGCGACGCGGCAAAAAACTTCGCAGTGACCGCATTGCGAAGGCACATGATGAACAACTGCGAGAGTTCGCTGCCATCGAATCGTTGCTTGGTGAGGACCAGCCTGCCTTGGACGATCACTCCGGATGGGAACATCGAAAGAGCACTCTCCAACGCGCCGAGCACATGCTGCTGCAGTTGCGGAATCAACCTGCGGCCGCTGCAAATGATCTGCAGAAGAAGGCCAATGCGATACAGAGTCGTATCAGCAGGCTTATGGAGATTGCTTCAAACCGCATCACCAGCATTCAGGAAGCACGCCGACTTATGAGCGATCTGCATCGCATCCCAAATGGCGGTTGCAACTGGTACAACATTTGGGATGACCTCCTGATTCATCACGCCGAAGATCTGCTCGTCCTCAATCCCAATGCCAGATGGGATGAAGGGCGAAGCCGGGCTCAAGCCGCCTGCGCAACCGAAAATTGGCGGAAGGTCGTTCTTCCAGAACTGACAATGCACGGTCTCTTGGGCAATGCGGCGGAAACGCCCAACCCAAGGTCCGCCATCGTGACATTGAAGAGCCATTTGGAATCCTATCCCGAGAACCAATCACCATACGCTGAGGCAGCACATCGTCTCATCGAAGTTGCCAAGCGTTCCAGCGACCGCGACATAGGAGGCGTACTCCACCGCAGGCTCTTGGCAACCGGATTATTCGATCTGCATGTTGCGGATACCGCCCACGGTTATCGCTATCTGCGGCCATTCGAAAATGGCCTGCGGCGAATCGATTCGCGACAGGAACTGTCGGTCGATCCGCGACTGCTAAAGGAACTGACCGATTCTGAAAAAACGGATCTGTATTCCCATGAAAAACCCGTTGCCATCGCAGTGGCCCTCAAGAATGCATCCGACGCCCACAGAGCGGATGGCATCACGTCCGTCGATGCTGTATGCAATCTGCTGGAAGCCGTTCAGGAATGTCCCGAACGCGACAAACTGCTTCTCCTTGCCGTCAATCAGATGCTGTGGGAACTCATTCTGGAACTCGACCTGCCACTGCCCGCCCAAACGCGTACCGATGCAACCAACTGGCTTGATCGGCTCCGCAGCAACGCGGGCGACGCAATCAATGCCGATTGGGCGCAGCGCGCCCCGACCGCCGACAACTCCACCCAATCACTGACGCGGCGCCATGCCGTAGGAGAACTCGCCAAAAGCCCGAGGCACCACCACATTCGCAGTTTGAGCGATACAGACCAGCAAGCGGAACAAATGCGGTCGATGGCGGCGGCCCGCATCGTTCAGGGCCTGCTCCTTCCCGATCCCACGGCCCCCCCCGGAATGATGCGGGTCCGTTTGCTCGAATCGGAGGTACGACGCCCCGAAGTGCTGCTGAGCCAAGAGGAAGGTTGGCATTTCTTCCAGTTCGATGACCGGCTCTCACACGATGCCCTTGTCGAAGCCCCGCCGGGTGTCCACACGCTCCCAGTTATCATCTTTGGCAGGCCATGACCACCTCACCACAAACCCCCCCCGCATGGAACCAATCGCCCTCGCAGGTTCTTTCATTCGCGTCCCTCGACCCCGAGCGGCGACTCTCCCTTCCATCGGGACGGTTCACAACCCCCGGTGGCATCTCGTCGCTCCTTCTAGGCCTTGTCTACATGGGAATCCTCTACGGTGTCGGGTGGGCAATTCAAAGCACAGCGTTTGGCGAAAACATGTGGGAGTACCTCACTGGATTCTCCGGAATCCCCATCCCCATCTTCCTGCTCTCATGCTGGTCAGCCGCCATTCTGACGATCAAAGCTGCCAAGATCCGCGCTCAACGCTCGGCACTTCGCCTCCGCTTCATGCCGGGCGACCCTGGCTTTGTACTTTCCGTGGCAACGGTCGATCGTGTGATCGACTCCATTGAGAAAGGTGTCGATGAACCCCACCACTTCCTCCTGCTCGATCGCGTACTGACCGCACTGAAGTCCATCCGCAACATCGGACGCATCGGTGATCTCGATGAGATGCTCAACTCCGCCGCTGAAGCAGACGAGGATGCCATGGACAGTGGCTACACAGTCATTCGCGGTTTCATTTGGGCGATCCCGGTACTTGGCTTCATCGGAACCATCGTCGGCCTAACCGAGGCCATTTCCGGATTCGGAACAGTGCTGCAGGCGAGCGACGCAACCGTCGATATCCTGACAAGCAGCCTGACAGAAGTCATCGCCGGTTTGGATACCGCCTTCATCACCACAGGAGAAGGCTTGATTGCGGCACTGCTGCTGCATCTTTCG
>DOVP01000253.1 GCA_003520025.1 Phycisphaerales bacterium | reverse complement strand
CGCGATCTGCCTCAATCTGCGAGGATTACCACGTCATCTGCTGCGATTTCAAGCGAAACTGTGTCGCCCACGGCCGATCGACGCGCGGCGTCCCCGATTTCAAGGACATCAATCACGGCTTCATCCTGATCGCCGCACTGAACCGTGAGCCGACATCGCTCGCCGAGGAACATGCGGCCAATGACCCGGCCCCCAGCACGGCCGCCCGACCCGAAGCGGCTTTGGTCCCCTGACGCCGCCCGAAAGGCCTCTGGACGAATCGAGCAGGTCACGTTGCCGGCTTCGGGCAGATCGTCTGGCACGCACGTGGACCGAAGTGGGCCAATCGGCGTCTCCAGCGACACGCCGTCTTTGTCCTGGCCACAAATGCTTGCCGATACGAGATTTGTGTCGCCGAGAAATTCCGCTACAAAGCGGGATTCGGGACGGCCATACATCCCCTCCGGCGTGCCGCACTGCTGAACCTGCCCGTCCCGGAGCAGGGCGATGCGGTCGGCCATGGACAAGGCCTCCTCCTGATCGTGAGTCACATAGACGCCCGTCAGCCCGTGATCCTTGCAAATCCGCCGAATTTCACTCCGCATCGACTGCCGCAGCCGAGCATCGAGGTTGCTCAGGGGCTCATCGAGCAAAACAACACTGGGCTCCACGACGAGAGCGCGGGCGAGGGCCACCCGCTGCTGCTGGCCGCCGGAGAGTTCGTTGGGCCGCCGATCGCCCAGGGCCCCCATTTGCACCGCCTCAAGGGCGTCGTTCACCCGGCGATCACGCTCGCCAGAAGTCACCTTGCGGACCTCAAGCCCATACGCGACGTTCTGCCGGACGCTCATATGCGGCCAGAGAGCATAACTCTGAAAAACCATGCCGGTTTGCCGCTTATTGGCAGCCAGCCACGTGACGTCGGTGTCGTTGAAGAAGAGCCGCCCCTCGGTGGGCTCCAGAAAGCCGGCAACCATCCGCAGCAGGGTGGTCTTGCCGCATCCAGAGGGGCCAAGCAGAAAGAACAATTCCCCCGACTCGATGGTGAGATCGATGCCATCCACGGCGGTCACGGTGCCGTAGCGTTTCACAATGCCATCCATTCGGATCGTGGTCATGGGCTGGAGAGCATACCGCCTTGGCTGATCGACCGATCGCATTCTTCAGCAACGAAGCCGCTCTCCTGCTTGCGCACAATCCCCGTGCTGGTCGATAGCATGAGTGTGATGGCACCTGCAACACAGCAACTTGAGCAGCTCCGGGGGTGGCGGGTCAAACCGCCGCGAACAACCTGCTTCTCACAGTTACTGCCGAACCTTCAGCGGCAACTCACACGAACCCAGAAACAAGTGGGGGCCTTCGCGGACGCGTGGGATGCATGCGTGCCGCCGCCGCTGCGAGATCGATGTCGTGTTGAGGGCATGCGGGGCGGAACGGCCCGCGTCACCGCGAGTTCATCAGCGATCGTCTTTCAGCTCGATCGGGCGCTGCGGACCGGGCTGCTGCGTGAACTTCGCGCCGCATGCAGCGCCACGATCACGCGGGTTGATATCAAAGTCGGGCGTGTTCCCCACGCCGCAACCAACAACGACTGATCAACCAAGCGAAGCGGCAGACAACTTTGGCGGCACCTTCATCGGACGGCCATCGGTTCCAATGCAGGCTAGCACCGTCCTCGCTGTCGCCAGCACATCCTTGCCGCGTCGCAGGGTGTAGTGATGTTCGATCTTGACGTGGCCACAGTCCACAAGGCACGTCTCGAGATCAAGCAGATCGTCGTACCGCGCAGGGCGCTTGTAGGTCACTTCCAGAGTGACGACGGCCAGAAAGATGCCGTCTTCCTCAAGTGTCGTGTATTCGATTCCGGCGCCACGAAGTAGTTCGGTTCGGCCCATTTCAAACCACACCGGATAGGCACTGTGATGCGCCACGCCCATGGGATCGCACTCGACATACCGAACCCGTATTGCCGTCTGCATGCCTGCTTCGCTCATCGCGGCTCCCGTGATATCTCTAAAGTCGCTCGTGTATTTCGCTCAATCTGAATGAGAAGTGGCAAGGCAATAAACGCCATGAGCAACACAATCGCGGATGCGATCACCATGCCGGCGGTATCAATGCTCCATTTTCGCAGGGCAGCCCTCTCCTTGTTCAGACTATGCCGGGCGATTTCGATACGCAAAGCGCTCAGGCGATTGCGTTCATCCCACTCGATGTACCACATCACCGCAGCACCACTGTCGCACCACTCCTTGGTTTTCTCACTTAGTTTCTTGCGTTGGGACTGGTATTCCGCTGCAAAGGCCACCAGGCCTGCCCATGACTGCTTTCGATCAGTTTCTGGAAGATCCCCATACCACTCACACAGAAACTCACGGCCTGCGTCTAGATCCAAATCCATCCCAGTGATGACCTGTCGAACCTCGTCCGCCACCTGTGAGCAGGGCCATTGGAACTGCTGTATTGGTGATGAGGGTTGCTGGGGCTGTCCGCGTAATCCGCTAGCACTCTTATCTGCCTGCTTCTTCGCGTCTTTCTCGAGTTGTTTGCAATGCACAATGAAACCGGCTGCGTTGGGGATCTCCGCAACTTCCCCCGGTTCTGGCGGGAGTTCGTGTGTCGGAAGGCTCAGCACCAGCCACACAACACCACCGGCAATCGCAAGTGCTGCAACACACACCAACAACACGCTGATACCCCGGAAGAAGCCGAATGCTGCAAGCAACACACGATCGGCAAGTGACGCGGGCGTTGCGGCAGACGAGGCATTAGGTCCGGTGGCAGCCGCCTTCTTGGCTTCCTTGTGTGGATCCCGCGGAGCCTCATCCTGAGATGCCGTGGCCTGAAGTTTTGCCTGTTTGGCCTCGCGACGGGCATCGTGTTCGGCCCGTTTCTTGTTGGCTGCACGTTCTTGATCAGCACGGTGCCTCTTCCACTCGGCGAGTTCCGCTCCTGCTGGCACTGCAATGGTAGCCCCACATGACGGGCACCCCGTCGATTGACCTGCCTCCTCCAGAGATGCCACTATTCCTCCACGGCAATGCTCGCATCGAAACGACACCGTCGGCGTGGAACCGGACAGGCCCTTGACCTTGTACTTCATCTCGCACCTCCCGAGGGGACGCCCCGCTTGCTGCAAGACACCTTACTTGCCGATGCAGAAACTCGCAAAGACGCGATCAAGCACATCGTC
>DOVP01000181.1:1169-6923 GCA_003520025.1 Phycisphaerales bacterium | reverse complement strand
GCAGCCGTGACCGTCCGCCACCGCGACACCCAACAACAAGAACGCATCGCTCTGGATAAGGTCGCCACCTTCATGGCCGAGCACGTGAGCTGAGCCCCTCCTCAGCAAACGCCGCATCCTCTTGCCCTGCAAGGGCTTCCTTCGCTCCTGTTGCAACAATAATGCTATTCGCGTCCCGATCGCCCCATATGCCACCTTTCCCCTTGCGGAACCACGTGGCGGTGCGGTACAACGCAAGATGCGGCGGCGAGCGCAGTATGCCTTCAGCCGCTGGAGAAGGAGACCGCCATGACCAAGTCGCTGCTCAATGGACTGCTCGTTGTCTTCGCCTGCACGGCGTGGGCTGAAGCCGCTCACCGGTACATGAACTTCCCCGAACTGGTGCACACCAGTCAAGCCATCGTCGATGCCCGAGTCGGCGAATCCGTGACTTGGCAGGACGAGCATGGCGTCATCCACACCGAGATCGCGTTCGAGGTGATCGATCTTGTTCACGCCGATCCGATCGCAAGGTCCTTCATCGGCAACGACTTCATTCTGCCCCTCCCGGGCGGAACGGTTGACGGCATCAGCATGGGTGTAGGTGGCACACCTTCGTTCCAAGAGGGCGAACGGGTGCTGCTCTTCACGATGCTCGATGGTGATCGGTACTGGAATCCCGTACTCGGTGGCGATCAAGGTGTGTTCCGGATTCGCGAACAGGGACCGAGCAGCCCCCCTCTTGCGATGCGGACCTCCGGTCGAGGCATCACCGCAATCACTGCAAACCGCATTCAGCAGTCGCCATACGTGGACCACTTCGAAGGATCTGTTGCAGTCTTCCAACCGCTTCACGACATGAGTCCAGCGGCAATTCCGGCAGACGGTGCCATTGCTTCAACTGCGCGGACCATCCCCGAACGAGGCACGCTCATGACGCTCGCCACATTCAAGGATCACATCCGCGAAGAGCTGCAGAACAATCCGGACGATTGGGATATCACCGTGCAACTTGCGCAAGTCGAACCGGCGAACCCTGCGACACAAGCGGACACGCCCTCAGATGAACCGGAGAGACACGTCCCGCCTGCACCTCCGCACACGCGGCCAGTGAAAGGACCTCCTTCGTGGGCGGTGAACCCCACTGGAAGCCAAGGGGCTGACCGCGGATCCAGCCCTATCTGCATCTGCGGCTCTCATGACCTCACCATCGATCTAGAGATGGTTCCTGAAGACTGGTGGAACTGGAACGAAGACAACTGGGCGTTGTGGTGCTGGAACCAGTGGATGGACATTTACCGCACCTACGAAAGTTGGGGCACATTCGGGGCCGACAACGGCTGGAATGAATTCGGAGGCTTCCCCAGCAACTCCGATCTGAGTGACGGTGGCTACTCCTACACTTGGGGTGCCACGACACTGGGGGTCACCATTTGGTGGGCGGGTTCGCTCTGCGACTCGGGTTCCCTCAATGAAAGCGATGTCTTCTTCAACCCGTCCTACAACTGGACGGACAACTTCGATAACTGGTTTCAGGCAGACTTCGACCCAGCGCCCTACCAACCGACCACAATCCATGAAATCGGGCATGTCTTTGGCTACATCATCGGCACTTCAGGAGGCACCGGTTGCGCGGAAACCTATGACTATAACCGCCTGACTGTGATGCATTCTCTCTATGCGGACATCGTCGAGACTGGACGAGGAATTCAGTCCGGTGACGCATGGGCCATCCGCAATTCTTATGACGACCAAACTTCAATCATCTCACTTGTCGATCTGGGCTGCGAATCCTACTACTCGAACAATGGTTCGTTGACGAATTCTACGACCGACAAATCGCGATACCACGCCGGCGAATCAATCACTTTTGAAAATATCGCCGTCGAGAACATGTCCAGCAGCGCGACCTCCGACGTCCGGGTTCGATTCTATCTCTCAACAAATCAGAACATCACAACAAGCGACCCAAAGTGCGACGGCTATGTCTACTGGAACAGTTTGGGTGCGGAGAACTGGTCCGTCGGCGATTACACGCTGGCAGTTCCATCAAGCATCGAACCGGGCACCTACTGGCCCGGAATGATCGTCACCTACGACGGCGACAATTGGACATCCGACGGCCACGGGTTCAACAATGCCACCTTCTTCGCATCGCAAATCGACATCCGCCCCGACAATGATCTCTGCTCGAATGCGGAAGTCGTCACAAGCGGCAGCTCCTATTCGTTCACCAACAATGGCGGCTCGACAGACGGGTATCCCCATCTGGATTGCGGCAACTCCGGCAACACCGCCTACAACGACATCTGGTTCGAGTACACCCCGACCTGCGACGGAACGGTCACGGTCGATACCTGCGACGACACCGACTTCGACACCATTCTGGCGTTCTACGAGGACGACGGCGTCTGTCCACCCAACGACAGTGAGGAACTCGCCTGCAATGATGATTCCTGCAGCGTCCAGTCTTCCATCAGCGCCGATGTCCAAGCGGGACAGACGTATCTCATCAGGCTCGGCAGTTTCTCTGAATCAACGACCGGCACCGGCACGCTGACCATCAGCCAGACCGACTCTGTCGAAAATGATACGTGCGAAAATGCGATCTCTCGTGGCAATGGCACGTGGAACGTTGACACAACCTGTGCTCAAAGCGACGGACCTACCGATATCACCTGCGGACACGACACGATCTTCAAGGATGTCTGGTACGAGTACACCGCGGCCTGCACGGGAACCTTCCACGTCAACACCTGCGGTGTCGGCGGGGTCGATACCGTGATCGCCGTCTACGACAACACAAGTGGTTGCGGCGGAACCATGCTCGACTGCAACGACCAGTCCCCCACCTGCTCGAGTTATCCAAACACATCGACGGTCAATGTCCCCGTATCACAGGGACAAAGCCTCCTGGTCAGAGTCGGTGGCTGGACTGAGAACAACTTCGGCAGTGTCCAGGTGACGTTCCACCTCTACGAAGGTGCGGCCAACGACGATTGTTCCGATGCCGAGACAATCGCGAGTGGATCCCATGACTTCGACACGCGGTGCGCAGACACGGATGGTGTTCTCCATTCCGACTGCCAGTGGGACGGCCAGACCTACAACGATCTCTGGTACCGCTGGACGGCACCTTGCACCGGCGAGTTGACCGTTTCGACCTGCGACATCGCCGACTACGACACCGATCTGGTGGTCTACCACGACAGCGGTTCCTGTCCACCAGATGATTCTGATCTCTTGGCCTGCAATGATGACGGTCCGGGTTGCGGAGGCTACACCTCGCACCTGACCGCCACCGTCTTCGAAGGTCAAACCTTCCTCATCCGCGTCGGCGGCTACAACAGCAGCGACGAGGGGACGGGCACGGTGCTGATCGACTGTGAGGAACAGTGCGTTGGCGATATCAACGGCGACGGGACAACCGGCGTAGATGACCTGCTTGCCGTGATCGCAGTCTACGGCACTACCGATCCCTCGGGCGATGTCGATGGCAATGGTGTCGTCGATGTGGCAGACCTCCTGCTCGTGATTGATGCGTGGGGACCGTGCGTCTGACCGACGCACGTCCCCATGCCGTCGGACTTCCGTCGGTGGCGACATCGCGGGTTGGCGGATGATCGGCGATACTGTGCTGCATGCGGGATCCCGCCACAACGGTGGATCTTCGCGGTGGAGATGCCATGGCCGAGCAGGCGACGATCAGTCAGAAGCACCGGACGTTCATCGAGGCGCAGCACGTGTTCTTCGTCGCAACCGCGCCACTGGCTGTGGATGGGCACATCAACCTGTCGCCCAAGGGACTTGCGGGCATGCTCCAGGTAATAGACGAACAGACGATCGCCTGGCTGGACCTCTACGGAAGCGGTATCGAAACAACGGCGCACGTCAGAGAAAATGGGCGACTGTGCATCATGCTCTGCTCGTTTGATGAGAAACCGGGCATCTTGCGACTCCAAGGACATGCCGAGGTGATCGAGCCAGATCATGTCGAATTCGACACGCTGCGGGCCAACTTCCCGAATCAGCCGATTTGCAGAAGCATTATTCGGCAGCGGGTCGATCGGATCGCGTTTTCCTGTGGGTTTGGGGTGCCCCGATACGACTTTGGGGGGCATCGCACCACGATTCCGGAACTCATCGAGAAACAAGATGAAGGCGAGATGCGTGATTACATCATCGAGCACAATGCCACCAGCATCGACGGCCTGCCTGGCGCGACGTACTGGACCGAGCGATCCTGACCATGGGCGTGAATCGTCCTGTTGTCCCCGCACGGGGATCTCCTCCGCCACCTTGAGCGTCGCGGAACTACCCTTCTCTGAATGCAACCGTTTGATGTCATCGTAATCGGCGACGGCGTGGGGGGACTCTCGTGTGCCATGACGCTCGCATCGGCCCATGTCAAGAGATGGTGGGACGATCGCCGCGTACTGCTGATCGGAGATGGACGCAGCGACCTCGAAAAGGCCCGCCTGTTCAACGCCCCTGGAATCACCCCCGGAACAGATGGCACCGCAGTGCTCCAGACCATGCGGGAACAACTGGCCCAGTACCCGGCTGCCACCCACCTGACAGGTCATGTCGTACATATTGAACGCTGTGATCAGGCATGGAACGTCGTCACCGAAACCGGTGACATGCACTCCACGCCCATCCTCATTCTGGCCACCGGCTACAAGCGTTGGGAATTTGAAGGACTCCCGGTCTCGCCGGCACCACACCCACGAGGTGGCAAACCCGATCGAATCTCGCTCCAGCATGATGGCGTGTATCAGGTTTCGCCAAACCTGCACGTCGCAGGTCTTCTCGGTGGAGGTTCCAGTCAGTTCGCGATCGCGGCTGGCATCGGGGCTCAGGTTGCGGTCGAGATACTCAGTAAATGGGCGGGCAAACGCACCCATGTCCACGATCTCCCGGAACGGCCTGAATAATGTGCCCACCGTATGGATCGAAATGGCCCAAAACAAGGCCTTCAGGCTCGGTTGATCGCCAAATAATCCCCCTTCTCCCGGCCCTCTACCAATCCCTTCCGGGTGACCGTACAATACGCGACGCGGCCAAGTCGGCCGAGATCTCGGAGCCTGATGTCACAGGTGGGTCCCGGGTTCTTCTCTTCCTGTGACTGCTCTGTTCGAGGTTTTTCCCGTGAAGCTTTTTGTTGGAAATTTGCCGTGGCGCGTTCGTGATAACGATCTCGTCGAAATGTTCTCCGAGCACGGTTCCGTAACCGCTGCGAACGTCGTTCTTGACCGTGACACCGGCCGCTCCCGTGGCTTCGGATTTGTCGAGATGAGCGATGACGAGGCCCGCAAGGCCATCGAGGCCCTCAATGGCCTGGACCTTGATGGTCGCGCCATCAACGTCAACGAGGCACGCGCCAAGACGCACTGACCTTACGACGTGTTCACCTTGTGAACTACCGCACCGGCCGCTGTAAATCGCAGCGGCCGGTGTCTTTTTCTATACGTTGAAGTACTTGGCTTCCGGATGATGAACCACAATGGCGCTGGTGCTTTGTTCAGGATCGATCTGATAATTCTCGGTCAGTTCGCAACCGATTCGATCGGGGCGTAACAGGCGGAAAAGTTTCTCCTGATCGACCATGTCCGGACACGCCGGATAGCCGAATGAGTACCGGCTTCCCCGGTACTTCTGCTGAAACAGTTCCTTGATGTGCGGGCTGTCATCTCCGACGATGCCAAGTTCCTGCCGCATCCGTTGATGCCAGAGTTCGGCGAGGGCCTCAGCACACTCGACACCCATGCCGTG
>DOVP01000181.1:0-773 GCA_003520025.1 Phycisphaerales bacterium | reverse complement strand
CGCTCACCCATCGTCACGCAGGAGAGACCGAGCACATCGCGATCGCCGGAATCGACCGACTTGAAGAAGTCGCTGATACACAACCGGCGGCGTTTGGTCTGCCTCGGAAAAGAGAATCGCTCGATCTCCACGGCGTGATCGGCAGGATCGAAGACGACCAGATCCTCACCGTCACTCCCGCATGGGAACCAGCCATACACGAGTGCGGGTTGAAGTATCCCGTCGTTTCGAAGTGTCGCCTTCAGCCGATCAAAGACCGGCTCGGCCTCCTCGTGCAGCACGCGATGAAAGTCGCCCTGGCTCTGCTGCCCTCGACGGAAGCCCCACTGCCCACGAAAGAGGGCCGTTGTATTGATGAATGGGTAGATGCGATCGAGCGGAACATCGTCCACGACGCGGCTGCCGAAGAATGGGGCCGTGGGAATCGCCACGTCGTTGGACACATCACTGCGTCCCGGCTCGATGGTCGCCACATCGCCCTCGTCTCGCTCAGATGTTTCCATGTGCTCCACACGGGCCGCGGCGGCGACGCGGGAAGCGATGCGACGGTCAATCTCGACGTCAAGTGATCCCTCTCGCCCCTCTGCAATCGCGTCACAGATCCGCAGGCCGTCGAACGCGTCCTTTCCGTAGTACACGGATCCGTTGTACAACTCGCGAAGATGTGACTCGCAGTAGTGCCGGGACAGCGCCGCGCCGCCGAGCAGCACCGGCACGTCGATTCGGAGTGCGTTCAACTCTGCGAGGTTCTCTTCCATCACCATGACGCTCTT
>DOVP01000087.1 GCA_003520025.1 Phycisphaerales bacterium | reverse complement strand
CTGCCGAGGCCCCGCCGACCGTGGTGTATGGGTGCGGTTGCCGTTTCTGGGTCAGGCAGTCTGACCCTTTTCGCTGCCTCCAGAACAAGCCTGCACACAGGCTCCACTACAATTCCTTCCCATGAACTCGACCGAATCCCACCTCCGAATGGCTCGTGATGAACTCATTGCGGCCATGGATGCCTCGACCGCCGATATCACCGGCATTCGTCCGCCGGATGAAGATCGAGTGGCCGACATGGCTGACCTCCTTGCCCGGCTCGCCGATGTCCGCGGTCGTCCCGCCATGTATGCCTCCATCGGATCCGGCCGCGGTCGTGGGGCGCTGGTGGAACTGGCCGATGGATCTGTCAAGTGGGACATGATCACCGGGATCGGCGTGAACGGGTTCGGCCACGGTGATCTCGAACTCGCTGGTGTTGCGGCAACAGCTGCGGTGCAGGACATTGTGATGCAGGGCAATCTGCACTGCAATATCGAAGCCATCAAATTCGCGGAGACGCTGCGAGCCGCGGCCCGGCGAGGCGGTGCCGACATGGCCCACTGCTATCCGGCATGCTCGGGTGGGCGGGTGAACGAAATTGCGCTCAAGGTCTGCATGCAGGCGAGAAATGGAGCGCCACGCGTCATTGCCTTCGAGAAGAACTTCATCGGCCGGACCGTCGCACTTTCACATATCGGAGACAGTCCGGGACACCGTGAAGGGATTCCGAAGGCCATCCAGACGGACTATCTGCCCTATTGGGATCCCGCCGACCCGGACGGTTCATCTGCCGATGCGCTCGCAGCGCTTACGGCGATCATTGCCGAACATCCGAATCGGCATGCGTGTTTCGTCATGGAACTGGTACAGGGCGAAGGCGGTTTCACCGCAGCTCCGCGAGAGTTCTTCGCACCGCTGCTGGAACTGGCCAGATCCCACGACATTCCTGTGTGGTTTGACGAGATTCAGACCTTTGGCCGAACCGATCGGATGTTCCGTTTTGAAGGACTCGACCTTGGCGGCTATGCCGACATCGTCACGGTGGGCAAGATGACGCAGGGATGCGGCGCTCTGTGGCGGGATGCGTTCAATCCGCGGCTGGGTTTGCTCAGTGGAACCTTCCTTGGCTCGACGGCGGCGATGGCGGTCGGCACCAGTGTGATCGATCGACTTACAAGCGGAGACTGGTACGGTCCGGACGGGCACAATGCCCGACTGTTTGCCGCCTTTGCGGCCAGGTGCGAGGCCATGGTCGCGGCGCATGGCGATTGTTTCCCGGAGGTCGTCGGACCACGGGGTGTCCTGAGACCGTGGGGCGGCACGGGTGGCATGATGCGACTGACACCGTTCGGTGGCCAGAAGGATGCCATTGTGGAGTTGGTACATCGCTTCTTCAAAGGTGGCGTGCTGTCCTTTTTCTGCGGACATGGCCCATTCCACATTCGGTTCCTACCACCCATTGGCGTGCTGACTCTCGAGCAGTTCGACGAGGTCATGGATATCGTCGAGGCGGCGATCATCGCACATGGCAAGGAGTCCTGAAAGGTGTTCCTCGTCCGACACGCGATGATTGAGGACGTTCCAACGTTGCTGCGCATGGCTCGCACGGCGCACTCCGGCAATCTGCCGCCGGGTGCAGCGCCGCTGCAGGATCGTGTGCAGTTGTCCATCGAGAGTTTTACCGGTCAGATTCTGGAAGGGGGACGGACCGACATGTTCGTGCTGATCAATCTGGACACCGATACGGTTGTTGGAACCTCAAGTCTGGTGACGGGAAAGGGATCCAACGAGCAGACGAGTCGCTTCCTCCGCGTTCGCAGGCGGGAGCACTACAGCGAGGACTTGCAGGTTGGTCAGATGCCGATGACCGTGCAACTCGGCGAGGACTGGAGTGGTCCGACCGAACTCGGCGTGGCCACACTGAGTCCGAGTATTCCATCGTGAGCACATCGCCTCCGATTTCCCGAGAACTTGGTCAGCACGAGGTGGTGCGACGGGTCCGGCAGGCCATTCGATCGGCGGATGTGCCAGCGGATGCAAGCATCGTGGCGGCGGTCAGTGGTGGCCGCGATTCAATGGCATTGATGCTGGCCCTTGCAGGATTATTGGAGCGTGTCGTGATTGCGCACGTCCATCACCATCGGCGAAGTGAGTCCGACGCCGAACTGGAGTTGGTGCGAGAGGCGGCGGCGCATTTTGGCTTGACCTTCGAGTGCAGGCATCTTGATGGCGACCCATCAGCGACATCGGCCGATTTGAGAAAGACCCGATACGCGGCACTCATCGACATTGCCAGATCACACGACGCCACGCTCATCGCCACCGGTCATCAGGCGGAGGATCAATTGGAATCCGTGCTGCTGGCAATGATCCGTGGCGCTGGAGTACGCGGGCTGGTCGGCATGCGGATGCGGCGGTCGCTCTGCGACGGGATCGACCTGTTTCGACCGATGCTAGAGGTCAGCCGCGCTGCTGCGAAGGATCTCTGTGAGCATGCGGGCGTGCGGTGGTGTGATGATCCAACCAACGTTGATCCCGCAACGCCTCGTGGGATGCTTCGCAGCGAAGTCATGCCTGCTCTTGAATCGCTTCGCAGTGGCGCCGCGCAGCGCATGAGCGAGGCAACACCACTGCGGCAGGCCGCTGCCGATGCACTTGATGCAGCAGTCACCCGGCCCGTAGATGGGCAGTGGTCTCGTGCTGCGCTCGCGACGACCAGCGAAGGCCTTCGACGCGCGAG
>DOVP01000183.1:2505-9474 GCA_003520025.1 Phycisphaerales bacterium | reverse complement strand
GGGGCCAGGGGAGCTGGGGGGGCCGGGGGAGCCGGGGGGGTCGGGGGGGCTGGTGGGGCGGCGAGCATGGTGGTGAGCAGCAGGGTGATCATGGATGGGCTCCTGTTGGACTTGCAACTGACCTGCTGAGCAGGCTTTCGGAGTGTACGAATCATCTCACATCGGTGCGGGGAGGGCCCGCGGCGATGTGGATGCCTTGTGAGCGGGAGATACCATTTGCGACATGGTGGATATCCAGCCCAGCCAAGAGAGCAAGGCACTTGCCGCAACGCGTCTGCGGGAGGGTGGTGTGGCCGTGCTTCCAACCGAGACGGTCTATGGGCTATTCGGCCGCACAGACAACGTTTCCGCACTCGGGCAGATCTATGCCCTAAAGGGACGGCCAAGCGACAATCCACTGATTGCTCATGTGCTCGATGTGGCATCGGCCCGAACGCTTGCCTCCAGATGGCCCACTCAGGCGGACCAGTTGTGCGAGGCGTTCTGGCCGGGCCCACTCACCGTCGTGGTGCCGAAGCACTCAGAGGTGCCCGATGCCGCCACTTCGGGCCTTCCCACCGTGGCCATTCGCTCGCCCCGGCACGAGGTGACCCGAGCGGTGATGGAGGCGGTTGGTGTTCCGCTCTCGGCCCCGTCAGCAAATCGCTCGGGAAGTGTTTCTCCGACCTGTGTAGCGCATGTCGAGCGTGACTATCAGGGTGTTCCAGAGGCCACCGACTTACTGGTGCTCGATGGCGGATGCTGTCAGGCGGGTCTCGAATCGACGGTGATTGATGTGAGCGGTGGTACAGCCCGCCTGCTTCGTGTGGGGTCGGTACCGGTCCCGGCCATTGAGGCGGTGCTTGGCGTGGCGTTGACCGATGATCTCCCGAGCGCGCAGGGGGCCTCACCGGGAACCCGAAGCCGGCACTACGCGACCAACACACCGCTGATGTTGGCCGACCACGAACACCTGGCCGGGCTGCTCGGCCACGGCGGGCCTGCCTGCGTCATCGGCCCATCGACACTCACCATCGAGCCGCCGCACATACACCTCATCATGCCGGACACCCACCAGGTTGCCGCCAAGGCGCTCTATAGCCTTCTCAGGGATGCAGATGCCACCGAAACCACCCGCATTCTTGTGATCCGCCCACCTCAAGGTCCGCAGTGGCGAGCCATTCACGATCGTCTGGAACGCGCGGCGGAAAGGGAGTCAGGCCCCGGTACCTGATTCCTCGGTGCATACGATGAAATCGGCTTGCGGCATCGCTTCATCGAACACAACTTCTCCACACTCCGGCTCGAGGCTGATCGTCACCACGTGCGCGGCAGGATGCAGGCGTTTGATTTGTTGAGGAGCTCCGCCTCCGGAGTCGCTGTGGAAGCGGCCGATCAACAACATGACCGGAGGGCCGGACTGACGAAGTGCTTCGGAGACCGAGGCTGCCATTGTCGCATCCCACACCTGCTGTGATCGAAAGTACGACTCCGCAAGTTCAATCGCTTCGGCTTGTGCCTCTTCATCAACCTCTGCATCAGGGTCACCATGTCCGCCCATCAATTCGATAAACCGGTCCCGGTAGCCCCCGGTCATGGGCGTATCGGGTCGATCGACAAGGGTCTTTCTTGAAGCGTCGAGATCATCCAGCCGCTCCCATCCATCGGTTCTCGCAAGGCGCACATAGCGACGCGGCGCATTGGCGGCGATGACAGCAGCATCGCGTTCGATGGCGGCATCGATGATGGGCTGATACCACGCCTCCCAACTTCCAGTGCCGGACCACGATGTAGAACCAGACAGTTTGGCGAATGTCTCGGCATCGATGATTTCGTCCCGGTAGTCCTCCACAAGAATCTGCTCATCCCGTTCCAGCATCTCCAGTGCCACGCCGCCACTGCCCGGGGAGCGGTCCAACATGTCTTCGACGACCGCCAACTGCACAGCATGTCCAGTGGCATCATCATGCTGTTCACCAAGGACCACCACGTCGGCGTCCTCAAGGCGGGACATGAAGGTTTCCCACACCAACTCATCACCGGTACGTCCATCAAGCACCCGGAGGCTGGTCCGCACAACGACCGAGGAGGCCTCGACCGGTGCCTTTGAGGGGCTTTCACAGCCAATCAGCCCGATCACACAGACCGTCATCATGCCGAAATACAAGGGGATTCTCATGAAGGAACAGTCTCCAATCATCACCGGAATCAGGGCAGGTCGTTGAGCGTTTGGCGAGTTGACGATACAGTACGGGGATTCACCATTGATCGCGTGGAGGCACACTTGGAATGATGACTGTTGCTACAGAGGGGCTCGATACCGTCATTGGCGGCGCATCGGCCACAAATCCAGAAGACGCGCTGGCCCAAGCTCGCCAACTCGAGCAGGACGGTGACCGCATAGGTGCGATCGAGGCGCTTCGCAGTGCTTCGGCATCCGGCGACGAGCGGGTGCTCTTTCAACTCGCTTGGCTGCTGGACCTATGCGGCGAAGAAGACGAGGCGGTTCGGTACTACCAAGAGTGCGTAAACACCGAACGCCCACTGGTGAACGCGCTGCTCAACCTCGCCGTGATCTATGAAGACCATGATGACTTCGCAAGTGCCGAGAAGTACCTGCAGATGGTCGTCGCCACACAACCCAACAATGCGCGTGCCCGCCTGTTCCTCAAGGATGTGCACGCTTCCAAAGACATGTACTACGACGAGGCTGAGGCCCGCGACCTGGCCAAGCACAACGCGCTCATGGACACACCGGTCACCGACTTCGAGTTGTCGGTTCGTGCTCGCAACTGCCTCAAGAAAATGGACATCCGCTCGCTTGGTGACCTACTCAAGGTTTCCGAGGCCGAACTGCTCTCGTACAAGAACTTTGGCGAGACCTCATTGGTGGAAATCAAGGCGATGCTCACACAGCGAGGCCTTCGGCTCGGGCAGAACCTCGAAACGCAGTACCACCGTGTCCGCGCCGATGTCTACGAAGACCTGCTTGAGTTGACAGACGAAGAAACGTTGAATCGCTCGATTGCAACACTCGATTTCTCCGTTCGATCCCGAAAGGCGCTTCAATTGCTTGGAGTCCAGACTATCGGCGATCTCGCTACCCGTACCGAGGCCGAACTCATGGGCATCAAGAACTTCGGCAACACCAGTCTCGTCGAGGTTCGTGAGCGACTTGCGACGCTCGGCTTGGACCTTCGAACGCTCGAGTGAGCGTGTCACATATTGCTTGCCGTGCGTTGATTGCCACCATTCTGTTGGCTGGGTGCGATCGCCGCACGATTCCGACAACCGATCGTGAATCAGATCGCGATCAGGCAACCACAAACAACGATCCGATTCCCAACGAAGAACCGCTGATACGTGTGCGGTTGCATCGATTGACCGGCGGCAATCCTTCGATCACCATCGGCCAAGCCAAACAAGCGATGGCGATCCGGGTTGGCGACACCGAGGTTCAGTTGGAAGGTCCGTCCACCATCGGTCGAAAGCAGGGTCGATGGACGGCTTCCGGTGTGAATCTGCCCACGTCCATCGCGAGCGCAGATGTGGTTGAATTGACGAGTCCCACACCGTTGTCCGTTGGATCACATCCCAAGCGAACATACGAGGGCATCATCAGGTGTGTAGCGGACCAGGATCCACCGCGGCTGAGCTTTAGTGTCATCAATGTTGTCAAGATGGAGCAGTACATTCCAGGCGTCTTGGCGGGCGAGTTGTATGAGGGATGGCACGATGCGGCGTTCAAGGCGCAGGCTGTTGCAGCGAGAAGCTTTGCTTTGTCACGGCATCAACAGCGAAAATCCCACACATGGGATGTCACCGACACGAGTTCTTCTCAGGTGTATGTCGGCATTCCATCCTGGAATCAAGCCACACGAACGGCCACAGCCACCAGTGGCGAGATCATCACATGGCGAGGCGAGGTGGTGCCCGGCTACTTCTCTAGTTGTTGTGGCGGCCGAGCGGCTTTGGCCTCTCAAGCGATTGGGCCGAATCCGATCAACAAGGTTCCGCCCCTAGACGGCCACTCGAACCCGGCCTGGTGTACAGAAGCGCCGCGGTATCGATGGACAGGCCCATGGGATCCATCCAAGGTGTCACGCGCAATTCGATCATGGGCTCGTCGTGTTGGCCGCGAGGATCTCGCAGCGATCGGTGAGGTTGTCTCAATAAAACCCATGTCACCCAACCGCCACGGCCGGCCGAGCAAGGTTGAAATCAGGGGATCCGGTGGAAAGACCGCAACGATCCGGTGTGTTGATCTTCCGGGGGTATTTGCCGAGTCGGACCTGAACCCCCTGTCATCTGGTTGGATCGACGCCGAGGTGAAGCGGGGTTTCCTAGTTGTCAACGGGCATGGCTTCGGCCACGGCGCCGGCTTGTGCCAGTACGGCGCCGAGGCCATGGCGGCCTCGGCGCTCACGTACGAGCGGATCATTCAGTTCTACTATCCCCAAGGCGAACTCACGAAGGCTTGGTAGGCAAGATCGGGGTGGACAACACCTGCTGCAGGTCGACTTTGGGCGGGGCCGGAAGGAACTCGGCGAAGGGGTTGTTGTTCCGCGTCGTCCCAACCGTTCCATTCTCCGGCTCGATGTCTTGTTTCAACATCATCTGCGCTCGGTGCTCATATTCGTTCTGGCGGCCACGCTCAGCGAGTGCCTGAAGAGTGCCCTCCTGAACGGCTTGAAGTTCAGCCAGACGAGTTTCGATGGCGCGAAGCCCATCGGCATTGCCCGGCGATTCAAAAGCACGGAGGGTGTCCTGCTGTGACTCGGTCAGGGCGATCAGTCGATCATTGCGTTCGATGGAGTCGATCTGCCGGTCAAGTTGCCAGACCTGCGCCTGATAGTCGGCGAACTCGTGTTCGATCTGCTCAAGCAGCGCAGTGAGTCGTTCATGCTGGGTTTTCAGCATGTCAACCTGCCGCTGATCCGAGACGAGACGTTCTTGATAGGTTTCGTGAATACCTTTGATGCGGCGACCTTCACGGTACGCGACGTCGATGTTGACACCGGCGTCTCCATTGACAAGCGACACGGTATGAAAACCACCGTGTTCAGCCGACTGCACCTGAAGCGCAATCTGCTCGAGGTCTGAGCCCGTCATGGCAACGACTCTCCTGGCAACATCGGCATCGTGGGCGAACTGATCGAGTTGAGTCTCGACTCGCGCCACCTCACCGCGGATTTCAGCGATGCGGTCCGGGTAGGCTTCGGCCAGTGTGTAGAGTTGATTTCGAAGGGCCTGCGCCTCTTCGACATCGATGTACTGATCAACAAGGGTGTTGGCTTGGTTTTGAAGGCTGCCAAAGGCAGCCGCGACCCGCTCTGGTCCGATGATGATTGTGATACCGCCAAGAGCGAGTCCGGCGACGATGGTCCAACGAAAGATGGTTTTGCAGATAGTCATGGGGCTGTTGTCCTTCCGCCACCAAATCGGTGGCCTCAGGATCATTGTTGGGATGGGTGGAGAATTGATTTCATGCTGCGGAAAAAAACACGCTTCTGGAGGCCATTACCCACATTCCACGTGGTTTGCCCGACACCCACAGCGAATGTGGGCGAAACTGAACGCCCCGAACTCCGAATCAGAGAGAAGAGGCTCCTCGACCCATGCATCACATGACCACAACCTTTGTCCGCCGGCTTCGGGACCGCGATGAGACGGCTTGGTTCGAGCTGTGGCAAGTTTTCGGGCCTGTTCTTCGTGGTCAACTCATGAAGTGGGGCAATGGTCGACTCGGCATGGAAACGGTGCGGGATCTCAGCCAGGAAACACTCGCGGCACTGAGCAAATCAATTGAGCGATTTGATCCGACTCGAGGTGTCCGGTTCAGCACGTGGCTGCTGGCCATCGCGAGGCATGCCCTCAGTGATGAGATGGATCGACGGATGGCACTCAAACGCGGCGCTGGAAAGCGACCCATGCATCTCGAAGAAGATTGGATGGGTGGTCTCGGCGGTGCTGTGGATGAACAGTATGAGCGCCGTATTTTCGAAGCCAAGGTTGCTGCGGCCATTCGCCAGGCCGAATCGGCTGGCGACTTCCTGTCGTTTGAGGTTTACCGTATGCGGGTCCTTGACGGCCGAACCGGCCGCGATGTTGCCGGGCAACTCGGCGTGAGCCCTCCGACGATCAGCAGGCATCTTCAGAAGGCACGAGGACATCTGCGCACCAAACTCACCGAGATCGTGGCGACCTGGAGTTTTACGCCAGAAGAGATGGCCGAAGCCGAGTTGGCCGGGCTCTCGCGAGATGATTCACTCTTTGATGAGGCGATCGCTGAGATATGGCATCGCGCTGCATCCATTTCAGATGAGGACAGCACCAACTGATTTGGCATGACAAGAGTACTCATCATCTTGCTTATCATCGTCGCGACCGTGATCGGCGCCGCCGGCATCGGCATCCTGTTACGCCATTTCATTGGCCCGGTGCTTCATGGCATTGTTCGGGGCATTCAGTTCATCGGGGCGGTCATCATCGAGTTGATCCGCGACCTCATCGCGGCGTGCTTTCATCTGATCGTTGCCGTGCTGACGTTTCCGGTCATCATCGGCGCGCTGGCCTTGGGTCGCTGGGAAGCGGCAAGCAGCATGACCAATCGCATCGGCAGTCGGTTCCGCCGCGTGGGAAGGCGTGTTGGTGGACTCGTCACAGGATCGGCTGCGGCGGCCTCACCAAAGAAGGCAACACCACGGCGGCGCGGCAAGCCAGGCGAGTTCCCTGGTTGGAAGATCATTGGCCAGTTGCAGGCTGGTGGCTCCGGCGCGGCGCTTCACATTGCCGAGCCCACTGCCGAGGCACCTCCAGGGGCGCCGGATCGTGTTGTCATCAAATGCTTCGATACCTCGGCGGGCGCACCGCTCGGGCACATGATCCGAGAATCCCGGGCACTCGAGGGGGCCAAGAAACTCGGTCTTATCATTGAACACGACCACGATGAGCAGCGATTCTGGTACGTCATGCCCTTCATTCCAGGCA
>DOVP01000183.1:0-2106 GCA_003520025.1 Phycisphaerales bacterium | reverse complement strand
TGTCGACCTCGCTTGGATGGCAACGTGACCTTCTTGCCGTGCTGCGGGACTACCACGCTGCGGGCGTGTGGCACAAAGACGTCAAGCCCGAGAACATCATCACAAACGACACCGGCGCGCATCTGGTCGACTTCGGGTTGGTGACACCGCTGCAGTCGGCCATGACACTGACAACACATGGAACGGAGTATTTCCGTGATCCAGAACTCGTGCGGCAGGCACTTCGGGGCGCCAAGGTATCTGAGGTCGATGGTGCGCGGTTTGACATCTATTCGGCTGGTGCCGTGCTGTACCACATGGTCGAAGGCACCTTCCCGGCCCACGGCAACCTGAGTCGTTTTGATCGCGAAGATGGTGACGCGATCCGTTGGGTAATTCGCCGCGCCATGGCCGACTACCACCAGCGGTATGAATCGGTCGAAGCGATGCTTGCCGATATCGCCTTCCTTGCTGGTGCGAGCGATCCACGGGGGCTGCGGCCAGTGGATCTACCGAGTTTCAGCGATTCGACAGTAGACGATGCGGCAACCCCCACGGCGGCGCCACCGTTGTCGGCTGGATCTACGCGGCAACGACCACGGATCGAGGTGACCGACTGGTGGTCCGGCGCCTATCGCGTTCGTGACGCCGTACCTGGCTCACAACCACCACGGCCCGATGCTTTTTTTGCTGCGCGGCAGAAGCGAGAAATGGCCCGGGCCGAACGTGATGCCAGGCGTGCTGCTCGCCGCGCTCGTCGCCGCACCTCTGCTGGGGGCGTGGTAGCGTTTCTTGTGGGGTTGCTGGTTCTTGTAGGTGGGTATTTCATGGTGATTGCCAGTGTCCGATCTTCACTCCCCGAGGCCGTGGCCGCAACGCGACCCGTGCAACAGGCACTCCCAAGTGGCTTTGGCCAAGCGCTGATCATCAGCGATCATCCGCGACGGCTTGATGCCATGACGCAGGTCGCAGGGCAGTTGCAGGATGGAGGGTGGGACTTCACTGCCGATGCTGCGATCGAAGCAGATTTTCGCAGGGGGTTGCCGGTCAACGGCACCGAGTCAGTGGACTTCCCGCACCTTGCTCGCCTTGTCATGCGAGATCATGATTTGGCTGCTGCAGCAGTGGTGAGGGCACCAGAGGATGATCCGGACGGCGTCGAGGTGGTGTTCGTGACGCCAGATGGCATGAAGACCTACCGGTTGCCTGGATTGGCCAAAGGGGCTGGTGACGTACAATCGTCACCATGAGCAGCAGTACGCCCGGCGGACGACTTCGAAATCTCATGACCAGCGGCACCGTTGCCGCGCCTGGCGCGTTTACGGCACTGGTCGGCCGGTCGGTCGCCCGCGCAGGTTTCGACGCGGTCTACATCTCCGGCGGCGCGACGGCCAATACGGCGGGGGTTCCTGATATCGGATTGCTGACGTTGTCCGAAGTGTGCCGGACCATTCGCGAGGTTTCGGTTGCGTCCGGCCTGCCGACCATCGTGGATGCCGATACCGGTTACGGGGAAGTCGAGATGGTTCGCCGCACAGTCATCGAGTATGAGCAAGCTGGCGCTGCAGCAATGCATATCGAGGATCAGGTGTTCCCTAAGCGATGTGGGCATCTTGATGGCAAATCACTGATCTCCACAGAGGACATGGCATCCAAGGTTGCGGCGGCGGCGGAGTCGAAATCGGATGATTTTGTGCTCATCGCTCGCACAGATGCGAGGGGCACCGAAAGTCTCGACGCTGCGATCGAGCGAGGAAACGTGTATCGCCAAGCAGGCGCCGACATGATCTTCCCCGAAGGGCTCGTTAGCGAAGACGAGTTCGCCGAGTTCGCGTCTGGTTGTCCTGGCCTGCTGTTTGCGAACATGACGGAATTCGGCAAGACCCCGATCATTCCACTGTCTCGGTTCAGTGAACTCGGCTACGACATCGTGATCTTCCCGGTCAGCATGCAACGCATTGCCATGAAGGCTGTGACCGAGGCGCTTGCCGCGCTGAAGTCTGACGGAAGCGTCAAGTCCATTCTTGCCGACATGCAGACGCGGCAGGAGTTGTATGACTTGCTGGGGTACACGCCTGGTACCGAGTGGACGCCGTAGGGGGGCGTGGGGGGGCCGTGGGGGGCATG
>DOVP01000098.1 GCA_003520025.1 Phycisphaerales bacterium | reverse complement strand
GGGTCGAGGTTGTTCATCAGCATCCGCATTGCGGCCTCGGCACCCCACGATTTACAACTCATCGTGGTGCCGCGGGGGGCGCGGACGGTACGGGCTTGGGAGAGGGTCGTTTGGCTCATCGGGATCTCTCGGCTGGACGGGGGCGAAGCGGTCAGGGTAGCAGGCTGCCCTCCGGAATCGCCTTGGCGAGTGCTTCGATATCGGGCGAGGGAGAGCGGTCGCCCTCGAGCGGTGGGGCCAGTGCTCGGACCGCAGCATGGACGCGATCGACGCCATCTCCGCTGCGATGCGGCCGTTGATGCTCGATACCCTCGGCCGAAACCAGCAGTTCGATCGCAACCACTTGTGTGGCCATGGTCACGGACTCACGCAGATGCCGCGCAGAGGTGGCACCCATGGAGTTGTAGTCCTCGATACCCGCCGAGGTCGGCACGTTGCCCACGCTTGCCGGAGTGGCAAGGACCTGCATCTCGTTACAGAGCGCAGCGGCGGTGTATTGGGCAATCATCAGGCCGCTGTGGAGCCCCGGCGAAGGGCTGAGATGGACAGGCACCGGATTCTCACAATCGTGGCCGCTGAGCAGCCAGAAGACCCGCCGCTCGGCGATGCCCGCGATGTGGCAGAGGGCGATTTTGGCGGTATCCGCGGCGATGGCAAGCGGCATGCCGTGAAAGTTGCCGCCGCTGAGAATGACATCCGGTCCTGAGAAGATGAGCGGGTTGTCGGTGACAGCGCCGAGTTCGTGCGTCAGGACCGACCGGACATGGGCGAGTGTGTCCATCGCGGCGCCGAGCACCTGCGGGATACACCGTAGGCAGTAGGGGTCTTGTACCCGAGGGTCGTCTTCGCAGTGCTGCTCAAGAATCTCGCTGCCTGCAAGCAGCGAAGCGACATGCTCGGCGACAGTGTATTGCCCAGGTTGTTGGCGGGCGGCGTGGATGCGAGGATCGAGCGGGCCGATGCTGGCGCGGGAGGCATCGATGCTCATCGCGGCGGCGGCCATGGCGGTTGCGAGCAGCATGTCCATGTCGTGACAGGCCAAGGCGAGCGTCCCTGCCATGAGATGCGTGCCGTTGATGAGCGCGAGTCCTTCCTTGGCGGCCAGGGTGATCGGTGAGAGGGCGGTCATGGCGAGCGCTTCTGCTGCTGGCATTGGCCCACGTTCGCCAACCATCGCTTCGCCCTCGCCAATCAGCACGAGCGCCGCATGGGCGAGCGGTGCCAGATCGCCGGAAGCGCCGACTGATCCCTTGGACGGCACGATTGGCGTGAGATCGTGGTTGAGCAGTGAGAGCAGCGCCTCAATGACTTCGACTCGAACACCGCTGTGCCCTCGGCTCAGGCTCGCCGCAAGCAGGAGCAGCATGGCTCGGACAAGTTCGGCCTCAAGCGGCTTGCCCACACCAGCAGCGTGGGAGCGGAGCAGGTTTCGCTGAATCTCCGCAGTCTCTTCCGGCGGCACACGGTGCTGTGAGAGTGATCCGAAGCCGGTGTTGATGCCATAGACCGGATCCACCCCATCCGCCGCAGCGTCCACAATGCTTCGGGCCACGGTCACTGCGACAGCAGCCTCTGAGCCCAATTCCACCCGCCGCCCAGTACGCGCTACTTGCGTCACATCATCGATCGACAGCGGTCCACCAGTCAGCATCAGAGGAGACATCCCGCAATGGTAATCAATCCCCCTTGTGGCTCCCGCTTATCATCCCCCCATGCCAGCCTTCCCCCGTTGGGTCATCATCGTGTCCGGGTTTGTGCTCATTGTTCTGGCCTACCAGATCGCGTGGCCGTGGATGCAATCAGCAACAGGCCTGCCAGGGCCAACGGTGGTGCAGGCCATCCACCCAGCCCAGGCTGTGGTGGCGTTGCTTGCTGCCACGATGGTGGGCGGGGTGATTGCAATGACGATTTCTAAGTTGATCACCGGCCTGAGCGGTCTGGTCGTGATGGGGGCCGCGCTTGGCTGGGCGGGGCTCTCGCTGGCGCCGATGCGAGACGTGCTCTATCACGGCTCCGCTGCGATCGTGGCTGTTGACGGTGTGGCGTGGTGCATTGTGCTGCTGATCCTGAGTTGGATCGCCATTGTGCTGTGCAGTCCAGTTCCCGATGTCCATCCAGAGGTCGACGGAGCGCCTTCTGACCCACTGCGTTCGCCGAACGGCTTGAAGATGCTCGCCGCCGGCGTTGCCGCCTTGCCCGTCGTCTGGTTGGTCGCCCAGAGTGACTTCCGAGGGCAGACGCTGGCCGCCACCGTACTGGGGGGGGTGGCTGCCGGATTCGTTGGTCGTTTGTGGTCACCCAACGTGCAGCCTGTCCTGCTGCCCGCGGGTGTCATGCTTGCTGGAACCCTTGCCTGCTGGGTGGCGGCCATGCTGCTTCCGGACGCAATCGACCGGGCTTATACCACCGGCGGTATCCCGAATCTGCTTCTGCCTGTTCCCATCGACTGGGCGGCGGGCGCCTTGTTCGGCTCGCCAATCGGATTCCACTGGGCCGGGAGCTTTCTCAAGCACGAGTGTGAGTCCGCTGCGGCGTAGATGCCCGATACCATGCCTCATTCTGAACAGGAGGCACGCTCGCTCACATGGCTCGGTTGCATGAATACGAAGGCAAGGGAATGCTCAAGGCTCAAGGCGTCCACGTGCCAGCAGGTCGCGCAGTCGCCTCTGCCGATGAGGCCGAGCAGGTCGCATCGGAATTGGGCGGGCATGTGGTGCTCAAGGTGCAGGCGTGGATCACCGGTCGCAAGGACAAAGGGGGGGTTCGCTTCGCCAAGACGCCCGAGGAGGCCCGGAAGTGCGCCGAAGATCTGCTTGGAATGCAGTTCGGCAACTTTCCCGTCGAAGAAGTGCTCGTCGAGCAGTGTCTGGAAATCGCCCACGAACTCTTTGTCTCGCTGACGATCGATGACGCGGCTCGCACCCCGATGTTGCTGCTGGACTGCGCCGGTGGAACTGGTATCGAGGAACGGGCCGATACAGTGGCAAGGCTTGCGGTCAGCGTGTCGGATGGCATCGATCGCGATGATGTGGCTGCCGTGTTGTCTCGATCGGACATTCCGCAGGAATCACACCAAGCCCTACTTGATGCAATTGATGCCATCGTTGAGACGGCCAATGTGAACGAGGCCCGGTCATTCGAAGTCAACCCCCTGGTTGTTCTCAGAGATGGTTCTGTCTGCGCGGCTGACTGCCGGGTGACCATCGACGATTACGCGGTGTTTCGCCATCCCGAACTCGGCATCGAGATCGCTCGCGAACTGGATCACCCCGCGACCGATCTGGAGCGAATCGCCTATCAGTTGGAACAAGACGACCATCGCGGCACGTTTTACTTTGCGAAGTTGCCGACCGATGGCTGGGAGTCGAGCAAGGGTTTGATCGGATTCCACGGCGCTGGCGGCGGCGGCTCGATGATGTCCATGGACGCAGTGACCAATGAGGGCTACACGCTGGCCAACTTCTGCGATACCTCCGGGAATCCATCGGCGGCCAAGGTGTACCGAGCGGCCCGCGTCATTCTCGCTCAGCAGGGGCTCACCGGGTACTTCGGAAGCGGCTCGGGTGTCGCCAGTCAGGAGCAGTTCCATTCCGCGTACGGACTGGCCAAGGCCTTCAATGAACTCGAAATATCTCTGCCCGTGGTCGTGCGGCTCGGCGGCAATGCGGAGGACCGCGCCGTCGAAATTCTCGAGGACGCCTGCGAGGGGCTCCCGGGATCTGTTGAGGGCTACCGCAAGGATGACACCCCGGCCTTCTGCGCCGCGAGGTTCACAACGCTCATGGACGGCACATCTGGAGTCTCGTCTGATCAACTCACGAGGAACGTGCCGGATTGGGTCGGCGGCGATGCTGAGGCCTTCCCGATCGAGGGCGGGCATGTATGGATCGATCTCGCACATTGTGACGCGGCACTTACAGCCCAGATGGCTGAGTGGTCCAGTGGCGTGCTCAAAGATGATGGCACGGGCCTTCCCGCCATCGCGTGTGATGAGCAGACGGCTGCCAAGTCCGACTCGGAGTTCATTGCCTGTGAGATCGAATGTCTTCGGGCGGGTCGGCCTGTGCTCTTTGTCGATTTGCCCATCGCTGGCATCGACTGCCCGCAGGAGGCCAGTTGAGATGGCCATCATCATCGACGAAACCAAGAAGGTCATCGTGCAGGGCATTACCGGCCGTGAGGGGCGAGCCCGTACACGACTGATGCGAGAGTTCGGTACTCGGGTGGTTGGTGGCTGCACGCCCGGCAAAGGTGGCCAAGAGGTTGAAGGCATCGCCGTGCATGACACGGTTGCCGAGGTCGTGGCAGCGGCAGGCGGCGTGGATGTGTCGGTTGTCTTTGTGCCCGCGAGGCTTGTCAAGGGAGCCGCCATCGAAGCGATTGAGGCGGGCGTCAAGTTGGTGATGCTGGTGCCGGACCGTGTGCCACTCTGGGACGCCATGCGCATCGCCCAGTGTGCCGCGGCGAACGATGCCGAGTTCATCGGTCCCAATACGCTCGGCGTGATCAGCCCCGGTCGCGCGGTCATCGGCATGATCGGCGGACGAGCCGATTCAGCCAAACAGTGGTTCAACGAGCCGATTCGCGGCAAGACCGTGGGCGTGATGAGTCGCAGCGGGGGGATGTCCAGCAGTTGTGGCTACTACCTGAGCCGCGCGGGGCTCGGCATTTCGACAATCTGCCACGTGGGCGGCGATCCGGTCCTCGGACTAACGTTTCCCGAGGTCGCCCTCAAGTTCGAGGATGACCCCGAGACCGACGCCATCGTGCTCTTCGGAGAGATCGGCGGCTCGATGGAAGAGCGGCTTGCAGACTTGTGCCAGACTGGACGTGTGACGAAGCCAGTCGTCGCCTACATCGGCGGCAAGGCAGCCAAGGAGGGCACCCGATTCAGCCATGCGGGCGCAATCATTGAGGGCGATCGCGGCACGCACGTTGGTAAAGTGAAGGCATTGACCGCGGCTGGCGCCACCGTCGTGGATGGATTTGGCGACCTGCCCGAAGCAGCCTGCGCGGCTCTCGGCGTCGCAGTGGAGGCATCGTGACATGAGCGAACAGTGGCCCACCGCTATTACCGACATCGAACCGAACAGCGTCCGCGTTCGGGGCTACGACATTGCCGACTTGATGGGACGGGTGTCTTTCGGGCAGGCGGTGTATCTGATCATCCGCGGCGAACTTCCCGATGGGGCGACTGGCAGGTTGATGGAGGCGATCATCGTTTCGTCCATCGACCACGGCGCTACGCCACCCTCGGCGATGGCGGCCAGAACGCTCGCCTCGACTGGCGCCACGCTGAGCGCCTCGGTCGGCGCCGGGCTCATGTCGATCAATGCCCATCATGGTGGCGCAATCATGAACTGCGCCGTGCAACTCGGGCAGATCAGTGACCGGGCAAGTACCGAGCATTGCTCGCTCGAAGATGCTGCTGCTGCGCAGCTCGCCGACTGGAAGGCCCAAGGTATTCGCATGAGCGGATTCGGGCATCGCGTGCATACCGCCGACCCCCGGACATCGCGTCTCTTTGAGTTGGCACGCGAAGCGGGTGCCTTCGGCGACCACTGCCGAACCGCAATGGCGGTGGAGGACGCCTTCAAAACTGCCGGCAAGCCGCTCCCCATCAACGTCGACGGCGTGATGGGAGCCGTTCTCGCCGACCTTGGTTTCGAGCCGGAAGTAATGAACGGTCTCTTTATGATCGCCCGCACTCCCGGACTCATCGCCCATGTGCGTGAAGAGCAATCGCGGATGAAGCCGATGCGGAAGGTCGTACCGGATGCCCATCGGTACGATGGTCCCTCGCCCCGAACATTGCCATGAGTGAGGAAGTCGACCTTCGGCTGGAACGGTTTCCACAGAAGCGGCTTGGCGTGACGCTTCGTGTATTGACGACGGATGATGTGGATGCGATGTTTCAACTCCATCGCTCGCCCGGTGTGTACGAGGGGCTTCTCACAATTCCTCGCAAACCCGACCGCGCATGGTCACAAGAGTGCACCGAGAAGCTCTGTGAATCCATGACAAAGGGCGAGGGAAGTCTGCTGCTTGCCGAGCATGATGGCGAAGTGGTCGGATCCGTCGGCCTCGGCATCAAGTGGAAGCATGGCCACGGTGGGTTGGGCTACCTGCTCAAGGAATCTGTCCGTGGCAAGGGAATCGCCAGTTGCATGCTGCAGATGGTGCTTGATCACGGGTTCGATGACATTGGTCTGAACCGCATTTGGGCCGACACATTCATGGACAACGAGGCATCGCGGCGTCTCTTGATTCGCAACGGATTCGTCCACGAGGGCGTGAAGCGTCAGGCGTACCACAAGGAAGATCGGTACCTTGATGTGGATATGTGGGCGATGCTGGTGACGGACCCCCGCCCATGGAAGGAGCAGCAAGCATGACTGCCTATGGCGTCACAGAAATCGCAGAACTCTTCCCCAACCTGATGGATATTCAAGATGAGTCGCTTCGTGAACGCGTAGCCGCCGTCTGGAACGAGGCCATCACGACCGGATGCGGAGGCAAGGGCTGGACCTTTGACGAGCTTCGTGCCGTGAAGTTCACCCTGCTTGCCGGCGATATCGAAATGACCTTTATCGAGCATCTGAATTCATGCGTGCGGCAGTGCATCGCGATTGCGGACGTTCTCGAGAGTTCGTTTACGTGCACGATCCCGATCGACCGTGACATTCTCATCGCCGGAGCACTGCTGGCCGACTGTGGGAAGCCGCTTGAGTTCGACAAGGACGAGGCTGGCAACATCATCAAGGGCTCCTTCGGCGAAGCGCTGCGTCATCCGTTTAGCGGCGTAGCGATGGCGTACAAGCACGGCATTCCAGCCGATGCCATGCACATAATCGCTACGCACAGTCACGAGGGCGACAAGGTACAAAGAAGCATCGAATCGATCATCTTTCATCACGCCGACTTCGTCGATTTCGACATTGCGAAGTTGCTTGGCAAGCAGGCGATCTGAAATTGAATCGTCAAGCGGGGAGATTTCCTCCAGGCTACTGGATGGCCATCTTCGGCACCACCATGGTGCTCGTGGCGATCTTCGATGCGTGCTGGGGCCTGATTATTATTGCGGTCGGCGAGCAAGTGCAGACAGTTGCGCAGCACTTGTCCGACAACGAATTCAACATGATGGTAGGCAGCGTGGTGCATTCAGTGACGCTTGGCATCTTCAGCCTCAGCGGTGTTGAGACAGGCGAGCATGCTCGGGATCTACTGGCGATGCTTCCTCGTCCTGACTACCTCGTCGAAGTCGGATGGAGCCGCGTTGTCTTCTCAGCCACGGCATTCCTGCTCGGCATCATGCTTGTGGCGAGAGTGCGTGGCGCGATGGTAGGCGCGCTGGTGTGGGCGATCGTGGTGTTGCTATGGGCCAGTTGGGTGATGTATCGCATCTGGCCAGTGACGAGTGGCGGCTTCGGCGATCTGATCCAGGGCGAAGGCGTTCCGATGTCTGCAGTCGAGTTGACGCTGCACTTTCTGTGGCCCATTGTGCTGGCGAGCCGGGTGGTGATCTCCATCGCCCGGCGAGAGTCCGCAGCATGGCGGTAGACGAATCAGCGATACTGGTTGCGCCGTTGGAAGTGGACCGACCACACTCGCTTCGCCGACTTATCAGTGGCGGCATGTTGTTGTTGCTGGCGCTGCTGTTGGGGGTGGTTGCTTCGATTGAAGTGACCATGCGCCCGTCGCAGGGGTGGCGCGTCACGATGAATCTTCGTGACTGGATCTGTCCACTCGTGTTGATTGCGATTGCGTTGGCCCCGTTCATAATGGGCCTCATCGGCGTCATCGCCCGGAAGCACGCCGTGCACCCGAAGATCGAACTTCCAGATCGTCTTCAGCCGCTTTACGCCATCCGCTGGCCGCTTCGCCGGCTCACGCGGCATGCAGCAGCGACCGATGAGGTGCGTGTACTCGCCAGTAGTGGTGTGCGGGCCGTCATCGGCCCTGAACTCGTCGAGTGGGCTCGGGCAACCGAAGTCCCTTGCGGGTTGTTGGAACCGGCGCCTCTCTACGCTGCCCGGCCTGTGGGGGGGTGTCGCACAGCTGCCGACCTGACCCTGCTCGTTCTAGCCTCCCTGTTGCTGGGGCCATTTATCGTGTTCGGAATTCTCAGTGGAGCCGGCAATACAGGTGGAGTCATTGGGCGTTGTCTTCTGCTCGTGACTCTTTTCTTTCTGATCATTCGCTCCGTGGTCAGACTCCCGTCCATGCAACGTCATCTTGTTGATGTGCCGATCATTGGAACATGGGTCCGAGACGGACTCCGTACACTCGGGGCGGTTGCGGGTCCGGGCTGGGTTCGTAGTGGTGAGCGGATATGGCATGCCCAGCGAGACTTGCTGCTCATTCGAAGGCGAGGTTCCCACTCGGTCGAGGGCTCGTTGGAGATCATGCTGATCGGCGAACAGGGACGGCTCCGCTTTCTTGTCGCCGGTACCGGCGATCCCATGACGCGCCGCCTCTGGGCGGCTTGGATGTCCCCGGATGTCCGCCCGGACCTTGCGATGACCGAATTGGCGGCCGCCGTGAACTGAGCCCGGGACGATCCTTCTCAACCCGGTAGGATCTCCGAATGTCCAATCGAATTGGTTCTCCGTGTGAGACTTGCGAATGCTGGGCGCCCGTTGTCGGCACAATATTGATCCTGGTGGGCATCTTTGATTTGGGGTTTGGCGCGGCGATCGCGGCTGCTTCCATTGAGTTGGGGCAACTCGCCGGAGAGGTCGAAGCGAGCAGCGGACTGATCAAAATCGGCCACACGCTTTCACAGGTCACCGGTGGCCTGCTTCAGTTTGGCTCTGCAGAGCAGGGGGCGGTCGTAAAGGAGGTACTCGGCGAACTGCCGCCGGTATGGATCTCGTTGCTGTTGGCAGTCGGCCGCATCCTCCTGGCCATGGTCGCCGTTGTGCTTGGTGTTGCCCTTGCAAGACGCTTCCAAAAAGCGGTACTGCCACTGAGTCGCTGGGCGATCGTAGCGGCAGGGTGGGGGCTGATTTCCATGCTGTTCAGTATCGGGTTGTACTCATTCATTGGGAAGACGTCTGGCGTCTCGGCGGCCGGAATAACCGTTCTTCTCGACCTGGCGCTGCACGTCATCTGGCCGCTCGCCGTGTTGTGGCGAATTCGGCTTGCTCGGATTCTCTGAAAGCATTTCTCATGCCCCAGACACTTGTCGAAAAGATCGCCTCGGCCCATGCCGTCCCGCCTGCACCGATGCATGCCGGAACCTTCCTTCGCATCCGCCCAAAGCACGTCATGACGCACGACAACACCTCAGCCGTCATGGGCAAGTTCAAGTCCATCGGCGCGGCGAGAATGCATGACCCGAAGCAGCCCGTCTTCGCTATTGACCACGACATTCAGAATCACTCGCCGGAAAATCTCGGCAAGTACGCGAAGATTGAAGCCTTCGCGGCGGAGCAGGGTGTCGACTTCTACAAGCCCGGCACCGGCATCAGTCATCAGGTCATGATCGAGCGGGGCTATGTGACCCCCGGGAGCATGGTGGTTGGGAGTGACAGCCATTCGAACATCTACGGGGCGGTCGCTGCATTGGGGACACCGGTCGTTCGAACCGATGCTGCGAGTATCTGGGCTACAGGTGAAACGTGGTGGCAAATACCTCCGATCGCTCAGGTGACGCTCACGGGTCAACTCCAGTCCGGCGTCACAGGTAAGGATGTCATCATCGCGCTCTGCGGCGCATTCAGCCATGACGAGGTGCTCAACCATGCCGTTGAGTTCGCAGGCGATGGGCTCGCGCAGCTCTCGATGGACCAGAGGATGAGCATTGCGAACATGACCACCGAGTGGGGGGCGCTGGCGGGAGTGTTTCCGTTCGACGCCGTGCTGCACGCGTGGCTGCGTGAGCGGGCGGCATGGCTCGCAGAGCGGGGGACGCCGCGGTACACGGCCGAGGACGTCCAGCGGTGGGCATCTAGTCCACTGCGAGCCGACGACGATGCCATCTACACGGTGGAACTGGAACTCGATCTCGCAAGCGTCATCCCGCACGTCTCGGGGCCGGATCACGTCAAGGTAATGCGGTCGTTGCCGGAGATCGAAGCCGAGCAGATCGCGGTACAGAAGGCCTATCTGCTCTCCTGCGTCAATGGCCGTCTTGAAGATCTGCATGAAGCAGCGAAGGTCGTGGATGGTCGGCACATTGCGGGCAGTGTTCAGTTCTATGTAGCCGCCGCGAGCGAGACGATTCAGCAGCAGGCCGAAGCCGACGGCACATGGCAGACACTCGAGGCCGCAGGCGCGATATTCCTTCCGCCTGGATGCGGTACCTGCATCGGGCTGGGCGCAGGCACATTGGAGCCCGGTGAAGTCGGCATCAGCGCCACGAACCGCAACTTCAAGGGGCGCATGGGCAGCCGCGATGCCAAGGCCTATCTCGCCAGCCCCGCGGTCGTAGCCGCGTCAGCCCTCGCTGGCCATATTGCATCGCCGGCAGCCTATGAGCCATGCGTACTCAGGACCCGGATCGAGCGAACTCCAGTCACACCACGCCGCGGCGGTGTCGGCCTTATCGAAGGATTCCCGGCGTCCATCACCGGGCGGGTGCTGTGGCTTCCCGTCGACAACCTCAACACGGACGGCATCTACAGCGGCGCCATGACCTACCGCGACGACGTCACCCCGGATGAAATGGCTGAGGCGGCCATGGAGAACTACGACCCGGCATTTACTGGTATCGCCAAATCCGGCGACATCATCGTCTCCGGACTCAATTTCGGCACCGGCTCTTCACGCGAACAGGCGGCGACCTGCCTCAAGGTCCGCGGTATTGCCTGTGTCATCGCCGCCTCCTTCAGCCAAACCTATGTTCGCAACGCCATCAATAATGGCTTCATCTGCCTGAACTGCCCGGATCTGGTGGCCGCCCTGCGCAATCTGCATCGCGGCAGCGATGCCGCCACCATCGAGGCGGGTGAGTTGATGATCGACTTTGGGCAGGCCGAAGCCACACTCGGCTCCGAAACCTTCGCGTTCACACCGCTGGGGAAGGTCCCGCAGGAGATCATCGTCGCAGGAGGCGCCGAAAACGTGGTCGCTGAGCGACTTGCTGCAACTTCCTGATCGCTACAATCCGGTCTTCCATTCAGTTCAGATGAGGAGACCCCCTGTGGCCAAATACAAGATTGCCTGGATGCCCGGAGACGGCGTCGGAGTAGATGTCATGGACGCGACACGGATCGTGCTCGATGCCATGAATTTCGATGCCGAGTACATCCACGCCGACATCGGTTGGGAGTTCTGGTGCAAGGAGGGCAATCCACTGCCGGATCGCACCATCGATGTACTCAGGAACACCGACTGCGGCTTGTTTGGCGCGATCACCAGCAAGCCCCGCGATGAAGCCCATGCAGAACTCGCCCCGGAACTACAGGACACCGGCCTGGTCTACTTCAGCCCGATCGTCAAATTGCGGCAGATGTTCAACCTGCACACAAATATGCGACCGTGCAAGGCCTACCCGGGCAATCCACTGAACTACCGTGATGACATCGATCTGGTTGTCTTTCGCGAGAATACAGAAGGCATGTACGGCGGCGTGGAGTGGTTCCCGCTTCCCGAGAAGATCTACGACGCCCTCTGTGACAACCCGAAGATGGTCAAGTGGAAGGACAAGGGGCTCGAGAATGTTGCTCTGTCCACCCGCATCATGTCTAGGCAAGGCTGTGAGAACATCTGCAGGCGGGCCTTTGAGTACGCCGCTGCAAACAACCGCAAGTCCGTCACACTCGTTGAGAAGCCCAATGTGCTGCGAGAGACGGGCGGCCTGATGACTCGCACCTTCCGCGAGGTCGCCAAGGAGTATCCCGGGGTTGAGCCGTGGGAGGCGAACATCGACGCCATTTGCATGTGGATGATCAAGAACCCGCAGGACTACGATGTGCTCGTCGCCGAGAACATGTTCGGCGACATCATCAGCGATTTGGCCGCCGGCCTGATCGGGGGGCTCGGGTTCGCCTCGTCCGCGAACATTGGCGATACCTACGCGGTGTTCGAGCCGACGCACGGATCGGCTCCTAAGTACGTTGGCAAGAATGTCGTCAATCCGATGGCGATGATGTTCACCGCCAAGTTGATGCTCGACTGGCTCGGCGAGAAGGAAGCCGGTACGCGGCTTGAGAATGCACTCGCAGCAGTTATCGCGGAGGGCAAGATCGGCACCTACGACGTCAAGGGTCGCGGCAACGGCGACTCCACGATGGATGTCGCCGAGGAAGTCGCCCGCAAAGTCTCTGAAACCGTCAACGCCTGAAAGCAAGGGATACACCAATGGGTGGTCACGACACGTCCAAGCAGAACACCGACTTCATTTCGTGGGAACTCGCCGAATGGGCGGCGGGGCTGACCTACGAGTCGCTGTCCGAAGAAGCCATCCGCTGTGCCAAGTTGTACTTGTACGACTCCTTTGGCTGCGCCCTCGGTGGCAGCGAGCAGCATGACCTACAGATCTTTCTCGATCATGCCCGCAACATGGGCGGCGCTGAGACCTGCACGGTCTTCGGTTCAGGCTTCAAGACCGACCCTGTGACGGCCGCCATGCTCAATGCCCTGTGTATTCGAGCGATGGACTACAACGACATCTACTGGAAAGCGGACCCGGCGCATCCGTCAGACATCATCCCGGCGGCCCTCTCGATCTGCGAGATGAACGGTCTCTCCGGAAAGGATCTCATCCTCGGTGTCTGCATCGGCCACGAGATCGAGATGCGACTGGCCGAGTTCGGCGCTCCTGGAGTGCGAGAATACGGGTGGCACCACGCGACGATCACCTGCATCGCCTCGCCCATCGTCGCTGGACGCATGCTCGGACTCCCCGCCGAGCAGATCCAGCAGGCCATCGGAATCAGCGTCAGCCCCAACATGTGCCTTGGCGCCGTGACGGCGGGCAAACTCACCAACATGAAGAACACCGTCGACCCGATGTCCACCCGCGCGGGTGTGGAAGCGGCACTGCTGGCTGCGGGTGGATACAGCGGTCCAGAGCACGTCATCGACGGCAAGGAGGGGCTCGTCCACTGCTTCGAGAAGTTCGGCGGCTCGTTCCATCTCGACATGCTGACGGACAATCTGCCGACATCCTCCGGGGACCACTGGAAGATCCTCGACTGTGGGATGAAGTCCTTCCCGATCGAGGCCCTCAGCCACGCGCCGCTCACGGCGATGATGAAGATTGTCGCGGCCCATGATCTCGACCCAGATGCCATTGCAGAGATCAAGGTGGAAGTGATAGCCCGCGCCGCCGATATTCTCGGTGACCCGGCCAAGTATCGACCAACCAGCAAGGAGACGGCCGACCACAGTTTGCCCTATTCGCTTGCGGTTGGGCTCGTCGACGGCATGGTGACGCCGCTGCAGTTCAAACAGGAACGCATCGACGATCCGGCCCTCATTCCGGTGATGGACAAGATCAAAGTTGTTCCCAACGAGGAATTCGAAGCCCTCTTTCCGAAGTTCCAGCCGAGCCAGGTGACCATCACCCTCGCCGATGGCACCTCCTACTGCGAGCGGGTCGATGTGCCCAAAGGTGATCCTCGTGATCCGATGACCGAGGATGAAATCGCCGTCAAGTTCAATGCCCTCGGGACGAATGTGGTCGGAGAAGAGGCATGTAATCAACTCCGCGGACTCATCATGTCCATGGAAAATGAGTCCTCCATGGGGCCGCTGTTTGAATTGATGACTGCGAAGGTCGCCGTCTGATCACCAGAGTGTGCTGTTTGATGGAGTCTTGATATGTCCCTGATTGTCACCGGAACCATCGGCATCGATACCGTCCACACACCGACCGGCTCGGCCGAGCGGGTGCTTGGTGGATCCTGTTCCTATTTTGCTGCGGCGGCATCGCACTACACGCCGACCCGGCTGGTTGGTGTCGTTGGCGATGACTGGCCGGAGGAGCACCGGGCGATGCTCAACTCGTTCCCGGGCATCGATCTCTCTGGACTGGAGATCCGCCCCGGCTCGGCGACCTTCAAATGGGGTGGTCGATACTTCGAGAACATGAATGATCGTGAGACGCTCTTTACCGAACTCGGCGTCTTGGAAGAGCATCCGCCAGCCATCCCCGATCACTTCGCCGACAGTCGCTACGTGTTTCTCGGCAACACGCATCCGGCCGTACAACTCGGCATGCTTGAGCAGCTGCCCAGTCGCGTACTCGCCGTTGCGGACACGATGGATCTTTGGATCAATATCGCTCATGAGGATCTGCGGGAGTTGTTTGGGGTCGTTGACGGCTTGGTCGTAAACGACTCTGAGGCCTCGCAGTTGACCGAAGAACGCAACGCCATTACTGCGGCCAGGCGGATTCTCGACATGGGACCAACCTTCGTCGTCGTCAAAAAGGGAGAGCATGGCTGCGTGCTGGTGCACCGCGATTCCAAGGATGTTTATGTGCTGCCCGCTTACCCCGTGGAATCGGGAGGTGTTGTGGACCCGACCGGCGCTGGCGACTCGTTTGCAGGCGGCATGATGGGTCATCTGGCGTCATGCGAGCGAACCGACATCGAAGCCATCCACGAGGCGCTCGCATGGGGGACGATCACCGCCTCATGCACAATCGGCTCATTCGGGCTTGAGGGAATCCGCAGCACGGACCGCGCCGGCCTGCACGCAAAGATGGAGCAGTTTCAGCAGGCAGCGTGGGTAGGACCGAGGGGGGCAGAAGTCGGGTGAGATTCGTCCTCCGGCTCGGGTGGAGGAAACAGAAGAGGGCCGGCGGTGTCGAGCGTTCGTACGCTTCCTCAGCGAAGAGGGGAGAACAACTAGCCGTTGTCCAGTGCATCCCGAAGCGACCCATCGCACCGGTCGATCAGGCGTCGAGCGGTATCCGGACTCAGGCCGTGATGAACCGCGACGATGGCGGTCTTGAGATGGCCTCCGCTGGCGTCGATCCAGGCTGCGGCCTCTTCCCGGTCCATCTGCGGGGCATAGACCAGCAAAATGCGGATGGCGCGGTCGAGCAGTTTGTCATTGGTGGCACGCAGATCAACCATGAGGTTGTCATGGACGGCACCGAGGCGAATAAAGGTGGCAGTGGTGATTGCATTGAGGGTGGCTTTGGTTGCGGTCCCCGCCTTGAGCCTGGTTGATCCGGTGAGAAACTCGGCGCCGGTATCCACCACCAGCAGCCGATCGCATCCGGGCGGAGAGTCACGAGGGCTGCATGAGAGCAGGGCGGTCGCGGCACCCCGCCGTTTTGCCTCTTCAATCGCTCCGAGTACCCAGGGAGTCGTTCCACCGGCGGCAATGCCAAGCACCGTGTCATCAGGCCCGATATCCAGTTCATCCAGTTGGGGCACTGCGCCGAAGGGGTCGTCTTCCTTCGCCTCGCTCGATCGCCGCAGCGAGTCATCGCCACCGGCGATGATGCCGATGACCTGCTGCGGATCGGCTCCAAATGTGGGGGGG
>DOVP01000149.1:9110-10363 GCA_003520025.1 Phycisphaerales bacterium | reverse complement strand
CGCATGCCGAACAAATCACCGTCGGCACCGTCCGATGCGGACAGAGGGAACGGATCGGAAATGCTTCCATCAAACTGACTGAACTCAGCCCACTGCGCGTAGCCAGGGCCGGTGGAGCTGCCCCCCTGATAGGGAGCACCGACGATCAAAATATTCTCATAGATGTCGACCGAATTGCCCAAATGACCACCCGTGGCCGATGAGGTTGGCGTGATCTTCGCGATCTGCTCAAAGCCAGTCGGAATATCTTCGGTACCGGCCGCCAACGCGGCGGCCATGCCAATAACCGTCCCTATTACCATCGTGCGAGAACTCCCTATCTTGGGCCACCTTGTATGCACTGCCGGCGGCGGCCTCAGTGTGGTGGCAAAACGCCCCTGGGGCAAGCACAAGAAGGGCAACGCCGCCCACCATCGTGGTCATCGGCCCGTAGAAGTCCATTTGGTAGAAATAATCCGCTCATACCATTCGCGGAACGGTTCTCACGCCCCGCCGCGGGCCTCACGGGCAAGTTTTGCCCGCTCCTGCAGATAGGCCTGCTCGGCCTCACCGTGGGCAGCCTTGAAGGCCTCGAATTGGGCCTCGACGTCAGCCTTGGCGTCTTGACTTGAGCGACCCCAGGAGGGGTGCTCCAGAATCTGCTCCAGATCCATCGCCATGACCAAGGCCACGAAGTCGGCATCAACGATGGGCTCACCAACCGCCACCGCCACGCCTTCAAGTGCCCGCAACTCCCCGCGAAGCCGCCAACGCATGGCGGTGATGTCGTCCTGGTCACCAAAGAGAAGCAAGGCCTCGCGGGTACGGTCGCGACGGGCTTCAACCGCCTCCTCCAAGGCCTCCGCCCGAAGCCGTGCGGCCCGCTGCGAGGCATCCTCGGCTGGCGGCAGCGGTGGCTTGAACTCGCTGGTCTGCACCTTGGCGCCCCGCTTGACGATCTTGGCATACCAACGCGAGAGTCGCCATGCATCGCGGAGCCTTCGCATGGCCGTAGGCGTCGTGCTGTCGTACCCATGTACGGCAGCATTGCCGTCACGGCGAATGGCATGCATGTCGTCGGCTTCACGCCGTGTGAGCAGCCCACTTCGCTGAAGCGAGCGAAGCATGACACTGAGTTCCGCATCGACCAGTTCCGGCACCTGCATCTCGATGAGCGTGCGGGCCATGGTCTCGACCATCAATCGAAGTTTGAAGAGTGCGGCGTCCGGATCACTATGAACGTATCGCTCAGCTTGCGCCGCGAGATGCGCCAC
>DOVP01000149.1:7981-8781 GCA_003520025.1 Phycisphaerales bacterium | reverse complement strand
CGATTGTCGTACTTCTGAAGGAAGTCGAAGTTGCCTATCAGATCAACCACCGACCGCCTCCTGTTCATGCGGCAGCATGGAAGCCACGACCCTCGCGTTGACGCAGCATCGCTGGAATCGCTCTTCGTTCATGTCCATGGCAGATGCAAGCATCGATGCCCATCGCACCTGCAGCGGCTGCATGCTTGCCGCAGCGTAGGCAATCATCATCACTCCGGTCATGACCTGATCAGCCGTGCCCCGAGGCAGTTTCCCGGCCATCGCCATGCAATCAATGAGGGTCAGTGCCTGCATGTGCTCCTTGTGTTTGGCGGCGATACAGGATTCCTCGTCGAGGCCGAGAATGGCGCGGGCGAAGAGCCCCGCTGCCGCCTCCTCGGCGACAGACGGTTCATCACCACCGCATGCCATTGTGCGAGCCGCGAGGAACCAGGTGGTCGCCAAATCCAAGTCGATATCACTCATGCCACCGCCCCTGGCAAGCCCGCGAGCAAGTCCGGGCTCAACTCACTGAAGCAATCGATCACGATATCCGCATGGGCAAGTTCCGCCCGCGTTCGCCCTGTCGAACACACCCCGACACTCCCCATCGCCGCGTTCTTCGCTGCATCGATGCCAGCAACCGCATCTTCCAGGACGACGCATGCTTCCGGGGATACGCCCAACCGCGAAGCGGCAAGCAAGAACACATCTGGGGCTGGCTTGCCGAGGATGACATCATCACCACACGCCACCGCATCAAACTCGATGCCCAGATGCTTGAACTGTTCGATGCAGAAGTCGATATTGGCTTGCGGCGT
>DOVP01000149.1:1533-7662 GCA_003520025.1 Phycisphaerales bacterium | reverse complement strand
GGCTTGCGGCGCAGAGGATCCGATCGCCACTTTCCAGCCAGCGTCGCGAAGCGCGAGAATCAACGCAACGCTACCGGGCATTTCGGGGAAGTCCTCCGCGATCATGGCGCGGTACCGCGTTTCCTTGATCTCAGCGAGCGTATCGATCTGGCCGCTCGTGGGGTCTGGCTTCCCGGCAAGTTCATGCAGTTCCATCAGGATCGGTTCGTTCTTGCGGCCGAACTGCGATTGAAACTGCGGTTCGGTAAGCGTGTGTCCGATCTCGGCAGACACGCTCGTCCATGCCTTGAAGTGGGCTGCGTAACTGTCGATGAGCGTGCCGTCGAGATCGAAGATGGCGGCATGAACGCTCATGCCTCGCCCGGCTCAGCAGGCGAGCAGGCCTTGAAAATATCGTCGAGATCCTGCTCGATCATCTTTCGGCTCGTGCCCATGGTGAGTTTCGCAACCGGCTTCATGATTCGGGCGAGCATGGTGACCGGCGTTGTCTCCATGGTCATGGTGAGCATGGTCGCATCGTCGCCGTCGGCATCGCATCGCAGTTCACTCACGAAGTGAGCGCCACACGAATCCGCCTCCACCACATACCGCACCGGCGGCTCAAACGCCGTCATCTCCATCTCCTCCGTCGTCTTGCGACCGAGCAGCAGCCGCGTTTCCTTCCACCGGCTGCCGACGCCGATGGGCTCACCTGTGAGCAGTTCGACTTCGGCGATGCTCGCGATGCGGTCAGGGCTCCCAGCGATATCGGCAACGACATTCCAGACTTCCTGTTGCGAAGCGGGAATACGACGGGAGAGTGAGAGTGTGAGTTCTGCCATGTAGGAGAGGTTACCCGCACCAGAACGATCACCGCATCCCCCCGGAGCACTCGCCAAAGCGACCCCCAAAGTGCTCCGTGCCGACCCCGATCCGCAAGGATCAGGGTGGTCGGCTGATGTTTCCAACGAAAGGATCTATTTTGAGCCCCTCACAAGCGGCCATGCCCCCTGCTGAGAGCGTCACGTCGTCGGCGACAGCACTCCCTCACTGCGGAGCCAGCCGGCAGCAACGCGTTTGAGTTCGAGGTGCCGAGCCGATTCCATCTGGCAGATCTCTCGTCCAGCAGGCCAACAAACCGACAATGATGAGGGCACACTCCCCGTACACTTACCCGTCATGACCGACTCACTCACCATCGCTCTGATTCGAGATGTCTTCTACACCGAAGACGGCGGGGAGCGACTCCGCTCACGACTCCAGGAGGCCAAGGATGCCGGCGCAGACCTCGCTGTAACGCCCGAACTGGCCATGCTGCCGTGGGTCCCGGCCACGAAGGAAGCCCGTGACGAGGATGCAGAACCTCCGGAGGGACCGCGGCATCAACTTCAATCGCAGATTGCCCGGGATGTGGGCATCGGGCTTCTCGGCGGGGCCATCGTGCGAGATGCGCATGGGCGGCGTTTCAACACGGCCCTGCTCTTCGGAAGCGACGGCTCCCTGCTGCATGCCTACCGCAAGATCCACATCCCCGATGAGCCGGGCTTCTGGGAGGCAGACCACTATCAGGCCGACGACACGATTCCGCGACCGGTCGAAGCGTTCGGGCTCAATCTCGGCTTTCAGATCTGCTCTGACAACAACCGCCCCTTCGGCAGCCACATTCTGGGAGCCCAAGGTGCCGATGTCATCTTGGTGCCACGTTCCACCGAAGCCGCGACCTACGTCAAATGGCGTCCGATCTTTCAGGCCAACGCCTTGACCAGCGGCTGCTGGGTGCTTTCGGTCAACCGCCCGGGCCCGGAACAGGGCGTTCTGATCGGCGGACCGAGTATCGCCGTCGCGCCCGACGGAACAGTCGTGCTGGAGACCGAAGATCCGGTCGGCATCGTCACCGTCGATCGAGCCAGCGTCGCCACAGCACGCGGCGACTACCCAGGCTATCTCGCCTTTCCATGCGACCTCTACGCCGCCGCCTGGGCCTCGATCCCACCGCGAACGGCACACGGCCCCATTCTTCCGGGGGCAAGGAGCTGATTCATGCAGCAACCAACGACATGCGACTCCCTCGAGACTCGACTTGAGCGTCTTGAACACAAACTCGAGCAGACCACTCGCCGTGAACGCAACTACCGATTTGCCTTGACTGCCACGCTTGGCTTCGCCGGCGTGCTGGCGCTGCTTGCCGCCACCGACATCACCCGCATCGATGCCATTCGCACACACCGACTGGAGATTCTCGACGACGAGGGTCGAGTGATGCTTGCAGCTGGAACCGACACAGGAGGCGGGCGGCTTGATCTCTGGTCAAGCACCGGGGCAAATCTCATGCGGCTCGGCGCTAACGAGCACGGCGGAGACCTCGCGGTCTGGAGCGCCACCGGCACCAACGTCGCTGGCGCGTGGGCCACAGAATCAGGCGGCTCGGTCGCGGCATGGAATGAATCGGGTAAGCGGGCAGCCACGATGGCAGCTGGCGAGCACGGCGGCATGATGACGCTCGCTGCGGGTGATGCGGAGTCAAAGCTCGTTCTGGATGCCGCAAGCAGTACGCCGCTTGCGATCATCGATGGAACTGGAGTGGAACGGCTCACCTTGGCGGGCGAAACAATCTCTCTACGCGGGGGTGACGGAACAACCGGCATGAGTCTGCAACTCACAGAAGACGGCGGCGGTCTCCGATGTGGCTCGACGAGCATCCAGTTGCTTGAGCAAGGCGGTTTGAACCTGCAACAGAGCGGGCAACACATTCTGCAAGCAGCCGCTACAGACGGCGAGACAATACTCAAACTTGCTGCCCCCGAAGGAACCGCGACCGTACGAGCAAGTGCCGACGCGGCCATCGATCTGGTCGGCGCTCGGGCCACGTTGACCCTCGCTGGGGGAGACACCGAATCGGTGACGGTCGCAAGTGATCCAGACGCCGCCATCATCAAGACCAGCGACGAGGCCATCTCGCTCTATGCATCACACGGCGCCGGCCGCATGGTGCTTGGAAGCGGTGAGGGCGGGCAGGTCCGCATCACCGGCGGGGTGGACGGACTGGCCGCGGCTGTCGATGTACTGGCCCCGGGAAGCACACGCATGGCCACACTCAGCACGACCAAGTCGGGACTCGGCCTGCTGGCTGTCTGCGATTCGGCCGGCACGCCGGTCGGAATGCTGCACGGCGCCGGAACTGGCCGCGGGCGACTCTCTGTCCGCGCCCCTGGCGGCACTGCGGTGGCCGATGCCGCTTCCGATGGAACCCCGGAGTTTGCCCTGATGACCACCGATGGCCGAACAACGGCGGCGCTGGCGGCCACGGTCCGCGGCGGCGCGCTCAACCTGATGAACGTCGATGGAACACCTGTTGTACTGGCCGGAATTACTTCTGACGGCCCCGGTGGCGCCGCGGCCTTCCAGAACGGTGCCGGCAAAACGGTCGTTGCCATCGGCAGCACAAAGGACGATGTCGGCCGAGTTGTGGTTGACTAGGCGGGGCAGCCGCCACCCCGTCTTCAATAATCGACCTCGACATCACCATCCTCACCCACGGTGGCGACATCGAGTTCCTCAAGAGCCGCAAGGGCGGCGTCCTGTTCGGCTCGCTTCTTGTTGGGGCCCCACCGAGGCTGGAAGGTTCGATTACCAATCGTCACGCCGACCTCGAAGCACTTGGCGTGGTCAGGGCCTTTCTCATCAAGCACGGCGTACATCGGCATGGCGGCGAACATCCGCTGGGCGATCTGCTGCAAGACGCTTTTGAAATTGTGGTGATGTCCCGAGTGCACCGCCAACTCGATGCGAGATTCAAGAGCCGCGATGATGAAGTCCGCCGCCACCTCCAATCCGCCATCCACGTAGAGCGCGCCGATGATCGACTCCCAAACCGCTGCTGCGACGGATGAGGGTATCTCGCGAGCCGCAGCCATGCCCTTGCCCAACACCAGCAGCGTGTCAAGCCCGAGTCGTCTCGCCTCCTCGGCGCACACGCGGCGACTCACCACAGCCGACTTGACCTTGGTCATGTCACCCTCAAGCAGGCCCGGGTACTGACGGTGCAAATGCTCGCACACCACAAGGCCCAGCACCGAGTCGCCGAGAAACTCCAACCGCTCATTGCTCTCATGCCGTGACTGGGCGATCGACGAGTGCGTGAGCGCGCGGTTGAGAATCTCGCGATCGACGAAGTCGTATTCGAGCAGGTCTTCAGCCCGGCTGAGCGTTGCGTCGTCCATCCGTGCGATGGCTCCTCGCGGCCCCGTAGGGGGCGATGACAACGCCGCGCGAACTCGAATGAGCCCCCTACGGCGTATGAACGGCGAAAGAACGGCTCTTTCACCGGAACACCGCGCGAGGACGGGGTGGCCCACTCCGGAGGCCGTCCCGCCCGCCCGCGATGACTTCAATGTACCACGCAATCGAGGGGGGTGGAAGTTCCATTTTGATCTGTTAGACTGCCCGATTCCACTCCACGGCCAGCGAACGCGGGTTCCGGCATGCGGGTGGTTCGCGGCCCTCAACGCTCAACGAGCAAGGATCCAGCCATGGCAATGCATTACCCCCGCCGCGTGAGCAAGATCAAGCGGGCACGCATGTTCGGATTCCGCGCCCGCATGAAGACCAAGGCTGGCCGCAAGATGATCAATCGCAAGCGTGCGCTGGGGCGGCGGCTGACTCCGGAGATCTGAGTCGGGAACCGAGGGGGCGTTCTCTGTGACTGCGATCAGCGGCGAATCCACTCCATGATGGCGGTGGCTGTTGCTGTCGGTGGCCCGGTGGCGTCGATAATGTGCGTGGCAACTGACTCGTAGGCTTGGGCTCGGCTTGCGGCAACTTCGATGGCTTCCTCGATCGGGTCTTGCCCGGTGAGGGAAGGACGATCGCCCGGATCGGTTTCGAGGCGGCTCTTGAGGGTCTGCCCGTCGCAGCGGAGCCAGATGATCTCGATGGTGCCCTTGGCTGCTGCTGCCCGCAATACAGCGCGTGGTGGGTCGATACATGCCACACCCCCGCCAGTGGCGATGACAGAAGGTGGCTCGTCCAGTGCGGCAACCAGCGCGGCGGCTTCGGCCTGCCGCCATGCAGATTCGCCCTGATGCTCGAACACATCGCAAACACTGGCCTCACCTCTCAGAGCCAACGCACGCTCGTCCAGATCGATGAAGCCGATCCCGATTTCATCGGCAAGTACTCTGCCAACGGTCGTCTTGCCTGAGCCTCTGGCTCCGATCAGAACGACAGCCGCGAGATTCCGATCATCGAAGATGGCGCGTGGGGTCTGCATCGACCGATGCCATCATACGCCCCCCGATCGGAGCACCCACCCCCGTGAGCGATTCACTTGGAATCCTAGATGCAGTCGTACTCGGTCTCGTGGAAGGTGTCACCGAGTATCTGCCCATCAGTTCGACCGGCCATCTGGTGCTGGCACGTTCGCTGCTGGGGCTTGATTCCCCCGAGGACATCCGCCGCAACGTCGATGCCTTTCTCATTGTGATTCAGGGCGGCGCCATCCTTGCCGTACTCGGCCTGTATCGAACTTCGGTCCTGCGGATGATCAGGGGAGTGTTCGGCAACGACCGCGAAGGCCTGGTGCTCTTTCGCAATCTCCTGATCGCCTTTCTCCCGGCCGCAATCCTCGGCCCTCTCCTCAATAACTGGATCGAATCGCGGCTGATGGAAGCTGGCCCAGTGCTGCTGGCGCTCGCCGCTGGTGGCATCGTCATGATTCTTGTTGACCGCCGCCACCGCCACCGCCGCAGAGCGGACCTCTCCGATGGAACGTCCTGCCCGGATGGAATGTCCATCACGGCAATCGCCGCGTTCCAGATCGGGTTGCTGCAGACTGTTGCCATGTGGCCCGGCACCAGCAGGTCGATGGTGACGATTCTCGGCGGCATGATGGTCGGGATGCGACCAGCCAAGGCCGCCGAGTTTTCATTTCTGCTCGGGCTTCCAACACTCGGCGGCGCGATGGTCTACAAACTCGGGGGCAATCTCATGGGTGATGAGGCCAACATGTTTGCCGTACTCGGGTGGCTGCCCCTGCTCGTCGGCTTCGCGGTCGCCACGATCTCCGCCGCAATCGCCATCAAGTGGCTCGTCGGCTACCTGAACCAGCACGGGCTCGCGGTCTTCGGCTGGTATCGGCTGGTGCTCACGGCG
>DOVP01000149.1:1023-1210 GCA_003520025.1 Phycisphaerales bacterium | reverse complement strand
ACGGCGGTACTGCTCGCTCTGATGTTCGGAGGCATCGTCTCGATCCAACCGGAGGGCAGTGATCAGTCGTCCGAGCCTGCCGCCGCCGCCTTGACGCCGTCAAGCATGACGCCGCCACGACCGACCCCCAATACACGGGGCTGATCGCCTGGCCCGCACACGGACACGTCAAAGAGAATGCCATCGG
>DOVP01000149.1:521-689 GCA_003520025.1 Phycisphaerales bacterium | reverse complement strand
CTCGGATCCCCCCGGCGACACGAGTGGTCGAACTGCGGGGAAGGGCCCCCCACCGGCGACTTCTTCCCAACCGCCGTTGCGACGCCTTGCGAGGTGATACGACACTTCCAGCGACGCTGGATCGACCGTCACCAGCCACCCCCACTGCATTCCGCCCGCATTGATCAC
>DOVP01000149.1:0-162 GCA_003520025.1 Phycisphaerales bacterium | reverse complement strand
ACGCGGCCACAGCGTGCCGCCGAGCGCCCAAGCAAGCAGGGCCGCCATGATGACGAACACCACGACGCGAACCCCCAGACTTCGAAGACCCAGCGCGACCTGACCCATGGCTCCAGAGTAGCGTCCCCGCCCAAGTTGCGTTCAGCCATCGCCCAGTGCCGC
>DOVP01000234.1:6697-7138 GCA_003520025.1 Phycisphaerales bacterium | reverse complement strand
CGCCCTGTCGGGGGCTGGATATCCGACAAGTGGGGGGGCGCGCGGGTGACGCACTGGGACACGATCATCATGATTGCTGCCACGATTGGCGCCGGATATTTCGTCTCGCTGGCGATGCAGTCGGAGAACCCCAAGCAGTACTTCATCCCGTTCCTGCTGCTCTTCATCCTTCTGTTCGCCACCACCGGCATCGGCAACGGCTCGACCTTCCGCATGATCGGCGTCATCTTCGATCGCGATATGCGGGGCCCGGTGCTTGGGTGGACCTCGGCGGTCGCTGCGTACGGCGCCTACCTCATTCCGAAGATCTTCGGCACCCAGATCAAAGCCGGAACCCCCCAATATGCCCTCTACGGCTTCGCCGGGTATTATCTCACCTGCCTGATCGTGAATTGGTGGTTCTACGCCCGGAAGGGGGCGGAAATCAAGTGCTGATCCAAC
>DOVP01000234.1:0-6385 GCA_003520025.1 Phycisphaerales bacterium | reverse complement strand
CAAGTGCTGATCCAACAGTAGTTCAGTTAGAGGAAGGTCTCCATGTCTGTCATCAGTACGAGCCCAGCTCACGAAGAGATGCACGAACCGCATCTTGCGCATCACTTCGAGAGCATGGAGCAGCAGCACGCCGCTGGCAAACTCGGCATGTGGCTCTTTCTCGCCACCGAGATTCTGCTCTTTGGTGGCCTCTTCTGTGGATACGCGGTCTTCCGCGCCAATCACCCCGCGCTCTTCGCCTGGGGCGAGCAGTTCATGGATGAGAAGCTTGGAGTCGCCAACACTGCGGTTCTTCTGATCAGCAGCATGACGGTCGCCATGGCGATCACTTATATCCAGCGCAACCAGCGGCGGATGGCGATGATTGCAATCGCGGTGACGTTCATCTGCGCCGCGATATTCATGGCGATCAAGTCGGTCGAATACGGCCACAAGTTTGAAGAGAAACTGCTCTGGGGGACTGGGTTCTATGAAATGCCTGAAGGTGGTCATGGTGGTGGGGGTGGTGCCGCGGCTGCAGCAACACCAGCCGGCGCCGGCGATGCCAAGAAGGGGCGTAAGGACTGGGACAGCACTTGCCGTTCCTGCCACGGCGCCAATGGCGAGGGTGTTGAAGGCCAAGGCATCGATGTGCGATCCAGCGCCTTTATTCAGGGACTCGATGATGATGGCCTACTGGCCTACATCAAGAAGGGTCGGTTGGCGTCCGACCCCGACAACACCACCGGCATCCAGATGCCGCCAAAGGGCGGCAATCCGCTCTTGAAGGATCAGGACATTCGGGACATCATCGCTTATCTGCGAACGCTGCAGGTGCCGGTGGGTGAGTCTGCCGATGCCGCCACCAAAGAAGCACCGGAAGAACCCGCCGTCGATGTGGCGGAATCGAGTAAGGCCGCTGCCTCCGAGCCCGAGGAGGAACCCGCAGTTGCGAGCAACTGGCTGCCCCAGTCCTCGATCCCAAACGCTCCGGAGGGTCCGACGGGCATTACCGATCGATATATCGAGGACGTCGAGTACACGGTGTATCAGCCCGTGCCGCAGTTCGATCCGAATCGCCCGGCCAACGCGCACCTCTTCTTCGGCCTGTACTTCCTGATGACCGGCCTGCACGGCATCCACGTCATCATCGGCATGCTGGTGATGCTCTGGCTGCTCTGGCGGCTCGGGCGGCGCGACTTCGGACCTCGCTACTACGCTCCGGTCGAGTGTGGTGCCCTCTACTGGCACATCGTTGATGTCATTTGGATTTTCCTGTTCCCCTTGTGGTATCTCATCGTCTGAATCACTTTGCATGATGGCGTAGAACGGGACTAGGTGCCGTATGCGGCCAGCGGTGTACATCAACGTGTTGATGTGTATTCCTGCGCGGGTTCTGGCCTTTTTCCCTTACCATGGCCCTCATGCTCATCTCGACCCTCATCGTCGCCGCATTGCTTGCAGCCCCCTCCCCACATCACAAGTATGGTCTCACCGAAGCGATGCCGCGTCTCGACGGCACGATTCGAATTGCTTCGTACAACATGCTCAACTACTTCGATCAAGCGAACGATCCGTCGCTTGAAGGTGAGTACGATGACTTTGGAACGAATCCCGGTCCAACCTCCGATGAGCGTTGCCAGGAACTCGCCGATGCTATTCGCGCCATGGATGCCGACATCATCGGGCTCGAGGAAGTCGAGTCGCTTGAGGCCATTACTTCATTTCGTGACAAATACCTCGCTGACATGGGCTACGACTACGTGGCCTCCGAGGACGTCGGCTACTACCGCGGCTGTGAGCAGAGCCTACTGAGCCGATTCCCCATCACCAAAACCAAAACGTGGCCGGAGGCCGACCTCACCAAGGTCAACCGCACCGGTGGCGGCTGGGATGAAATTCCCGCAGATGCCGATCAGATTTCGTTCCAGCGAAGCCCGCTCTTCGCCACCGTGCAAACACCAAGTGGCTACGAGTTGAGTCTCTTCACCCTGCACCACAAGGCAGGACGAAACCGCTGGCACCGTGAAGCCGAGGCGCTCCAGATCATGGACTACGTGGCGGACCTTCAGAAATTGGACCCCGACCACAACATCATCATCCTCGGCGACTTCAACGCGCAGCCGTGGGATCGCTCAATGCAGGTCTATCGCGATGGCGGCATGGTGGATTCCATGACGCTCCGGACGGATCTCGGGCATGGCTACGCCTCTCCATTGCGACAGACGCACACAAGCGGTCGTGTGATCGACTTCCTGCTACTCAACCACGCCGCGATTGGCGAACTGGTAAGCGGCAGTGGCTTCGTCAAAGGTACGTCCGCTGAGGACTACGACTGGCGGAACGATCCGATTCCCTCGGGATACGCCTCGGACCACTATCCGATCGCCATCGATCTGGTGCCTCGTGAAGGGGCTGGGGCCACGGTTGCGGCAACGCCTTGGCCACGTGAAGCCATGCGAACGGCGCTTGCCGCTTCAAAGGTCGAACGGTCCACACCCAAGTCCGCTGCATCCGCACCCAAGCCGCAAAGCAAGCCAGCTGCACCTGCTGGCGATGGGGCCTTTGTCGCATCAAAGCGAAGCAAAGTCTTCCACACTGCAACTTGTGGAAGCGTCAAGAAGATTTCCGATCACAATGTGGTGGAATTCGCCTCCATTGCGGAAGCGGAAGAGGCAGGCAAACGCCCATGTAAGCGCTGCAAACCCGGCGGATAAGTGATCAGCCTCCGCACCCACCCCAACTGGCAATGACCGTCAGCAGGTCATCGGCGCCGAAGGGGCTGCCCCAGTTCGCCGTGACGTACAGCAGATCGTCCACGCCGACGACGCCGTCGCCGGTGTGATCTGCATCGCACTCGCACACATCTGGGATACCGTTTTCATTGGCATCAGTGTGTGTCCCTTCCGCGATATCGCAGGAGTCGAGAACGAGGTTTCCGTCGCAGTCGTCATCGGCGGGAGGCGCAAAATCGAAACCGGTTGGCCCCGGGATGAGTTGTGAGAGAATGTAATACCGGCGTTTGAAGAGACCGGTCGACTCTTCGTAGACCTGCACCGCCGTATTCGCTTCGAAGGTCGATACATACACGTCGCCATCCGGGCCGATGCGAATCGACCATGGGCGACCGAGTCCCCAGTAGCCCTCTTCGAGTCCGCCGCGATCCCAGCGGCCGAGCGAATCACCGGTATCACGATCGAATTCGTGGATGGCGTTGTTCTTGCTGCTCGTGATCAGAATGGCGCCACTTGGCCGCTCGGCCATACCGCGGATCCAGACGAGTCCGAAGGCGTCCGGAGAAATGAGTTCCTGCACGAACTCGCCGCCACCGGTGAACTCCAGAACCGCATCTTCATCGGTGCTGACGAGGATGTGTCCGTCGGAGAGTACGAGAATGGCATGGGGATCGAGCAGGCCGCCTTCGCCGCTGGCAATCAGTGTGCCGAGGTGCGTGCGGCTCATCACGTCGAATCGCTCGACGCTGCTGGTGCCGCGTGAGACGACGAGCAGTTCGCCCGCGGCGTTCGTCGCCATGCCGTCCGGTCCGAGAAGCCCTCCCGTGAGATCGTCGACATGGACGCCGCTTGTCCGATCGAAGATGGCGACTCGATTGTTGGTGAAGTCAGAGATAAGCACTTCGCCGTCGATCACCCGAAGGTCATTGGCTTCTGTGACGGAATCGCCCGAGGCGGACGCAATCGGAACGCCGCTGGAGGCGTGAAAGGCCTGTGCTTCACCATTGGTTGTGCCCGCAATCCACAAGGCGCTTCCGCCGGCGAGTTGCAGGTGATCCGGTGTGCCGTCGCTATCGCAGTCTTCGCACGCATCGAGGATGGCGTTGCGGTTGAGATCGAGGTCCATGTTGCTCTGAATCTGGTTGTAGTCACTCTGTCCGTCGCTGTCGCAATCGGTTTCGCACTCATCCGGGACGCCATTTCCCCACAGGTCGATGCTGGTGCCTTCGGAGATGTCGAAGGTGTCGGGTTGGCTGTTGCCGTTGCAGTCGGGCTGGCACTCATCAGGAACACCATTTGCGTCGAGATCGAGACTGCTGCCGCTGGCGATATCGACATCATCGAAGATCCAGTTACCGTTGCAATCTTCGCATTCGTCTGGCACGCCATTGGAATTGATATCGACACTGGCCCCGGACGTGATGTCGATCGCATCATCATCGCCGTTGCCGTTGCAGTCCGGAATCAGGCACGGAGACTCGTCGACATGTTCCCGCATGGCCGCCTGCGTGATTTCGTGGAATCGCAGATCGATGTTGGCGTTGCCGCCCGTGGTTGTGTGGCAGTAACTCATGATCGAGCCGCGGTTGATATCGCCACCGGCGCAGTTGTCGATTTCGTAATCGTGTGTGTGGTACGTGCCGCAGTTGTGCCCGAGTTCATGAGCCGCAACGTTGATGTCCCAGTTGCCGAAGGCTGGTTTGGTCGCCGAGTAGAAAGACCCCAGCGTGTACCCGGATACAGAGTAAGCATGGTCGCCGCAGGTTGCCGACACCCAGGCGACACCGCCGTATGGAAGGTTGGTGCGACCTGTCAGGAACTGGGCGAGATCGCGATCAATGTCACCCATGTTCTTGTTCCAGTAGTCTCTGAACGGCACGAGTGGATCGTCATCGTTGAACAGGTCGTCGGACGTTTCCCAGAGGCGGGACCACACGAGCACCATCTCGATGTCGACATCGCGTTCGTACACCATTGCCACGGCGCCATACATCGCCACGAGGTACTCCGCGGCTGCGATCGTGTCGCCCGAGAACAACTCCAGATACTCAAAGTCGGTTTCCACGGCGAGGTCGAGTCGGAGCCGATCCTGATTCAGATCGAGGCTGCGAAGCGGCGGGGGAGCGGCGCCGAGCGTCGCCCCGCAGACCGGCACACCCAGCGGCGGCCGCTCGCCAGCGGCGAGTTGGTGCCAACTGAGATCGGTGGCGGCAAGACCGCGGCTGCCATCGCCTGGGGTCAGCGCCCATGAGCCATCCGGCAGGCTGGCCGTGCCGATGACGCCATGCGGGCTCATGGCGAGGAACACTTCACTCTCCGGCATGCCAGCAGATCCGCGGAGCAGGATGACCGAGGTGGGATCAAAGGGCATTAGGCGATCTTTGCCGCCGCGGCTTCCGAGCAGAAAGCGAGTTTGCTCATCGGTGACGGTGAACCGCTCAAGTTCGAATTGGCACGTCTGCTCGCCGATGCGCATGGTCAGCGTGATGTCGTCCAGCGGCAACTGACTGGCCGCAATCGCGTCGAACGTGTAGATGCCCGGTTTGCTTTCGTGCGGAACGAGGGGAGAGGCTGAGCCAATGCTGGCTGCCATCACAGCGATATTCAGAATCATCATGGTCCCCTCATTGGAGCAGCAGATGAGGTGCTGGGCAAGGGGCTTTGTCCGGATTGGTCGCGGTTCTAGGAGGGGCGGCTCTCAGCCTCTATGAACACCCTTTGAATCCGCGGGTGGGCAGCCCTGATTTCTCGGGTGAGTGCTTCGATGGCCTGCTCGATATCGCCCACGGGCAGGTCATCCGCGAAATCGACACTGATGTTCAGCAGCACATAGTCCGGCCCCATATGCAGCGTGAGTACCTCGTTGACCGCAACGACGGCAGGCAGGGCCCCGGCTCGTCTGGTGACATCGGCAACCAACGCCGGCTCGGCGGCTTCGCCGATCAGCAGTGACTTCGTCCGCACGGCGAGCCAGATGGCGGTGAGGGCCAGAATGATCCCGATTCCGATCGATGCGATTCCATCGAAGACGGGCATCTCGAGCACCTGACTGAGGACCAGGCCCACGGCCGCCACGATGAGACCCAGCAGCGCCGCGGAGTCCTCAAACAGCACGACGAATGTCGTCGGGTCTTTGGACGTTTGCACTGTTTCGGCAATCCCCCGCCCTCGTCGTTGACGACTGAACTCTCGCCACGCCATCCACCACGCGGCTCCCTCGAACGCGAACGCAAGGGCGAGCACGATGTAATTGACGACCGGGTCGGTGACGACCTCTGGATGCAGGACCCGGTGGACGCCCTCATAGATGGACACGCCCGAGCCGAGCGCAAACACCATGATGGCGACGACAAATGACCAGAAGTAGATCTCCTTGCCATGCCCAAACGGGAAGCGGGTATCGGCAGGCTTCTTTGCTCGCCGCATCCCGTGCAGCAGCAGCACCTGATTACCGGTATCGACCAGCGAGTGAATCCCCTCCGCCATCATCGCTGCCGAGCCCGTGACTGCCGCGGCGACAAACTTTGTCGCCGCAATCAGGGCATTGCCGACGAGCGCCGCATAAATGACGAGTTTGGTCCCATGGGCCATTGGTAGGCAGTGTATCGAGGGGACCTATTCTTCTGCCCATGAAGTAGGTAGGGGGCGTGAAGTGGGGGGGTGTGTGAAGT
>DOVP01000244.1 GCA_003520025.1 Phycisphaerales bacterium | reverse complement strand
CTGGCAGCGTGAGATCGGCCTGCGGCCAAGGCGAAGTGTGCCACGATGTGAGACTTGGGCCAAGGCCACAACTGCTGACCCACAGGCGTTCTGGGAAATGCGACAGATGCTCCGATCGCGACTGGTGCAAGTAGTGCGTGAGCGACTGGTGGCACAATCGCGGCGACGCGGCGAGGATCCAGCAGGCGTTGAGCGGGCCCGCGCGGCCTTGCGAGGTGATGCGCTCACCATCGGCTTTGCTCGGCGGTTTGCAACATATAAGCGAGCGCCTCTGCTCTTTCATGATCTTGATCGACTGGAAGCGATCTTGGCCGATGCCGACCGCCCGGTGCAGATACTGTTCGCGGGCAAAGCACATCCGCTTGATGAACCGGGGCAGGCTTATGCCAAGAAGATCCACACCATGTGCAAACGTCCCGGTCTGCAAGGCAAGGTGGTGCTGGTTGAGGAGTACGACATGGGGCTGGGCCGTCTGCTCACTTCCGGCTGTGACATCTGGCTCAACACACCGATCAGGCCCTACGAAGCCAGTGGCACCAGTGGAATGAAGGGACCGCTCAGCGGTGGATTGAATCTCTCGATCGCAGATGGGTGGTGGCCTGAGGCCGCAGACGGGCGGAACGGCTGGACCATCGACGGACACTCCGAGAACCTCTCTGCCCGCGAGCGGGATCAGGCCGATGCAAATGCCCTGTATGAACTGCTGGAAGACGAGATCGTGCCGTTGTTTCATGCGCAGGACTCAGCGGGCCTCCCTCGCGGCTGGATTCGCCGGGCCCTGAGGTCAACCGCCACCGTCAACCCTTCCTTCTCAAGCCACAGAATGGTCGCTGAGTACCTCCAGCGGGGCTATCGACCGGCTCATTCATCGCGATCCTGATTATTCCCTTCCCTCCAAACCACGTTTGCTTTAGGCTGAGGTGCTGCTGCCTACCCGAACTTTCCGGCAGGCATTCATTTCATTGTGAAGTAGCACGAGAGATTGCAGGAGAGCATCAGAATGTATGGGAAGACAGGAATTGGAGTGGCTGTTGCGGCCCTGATGGGCAGCTTCGCCTCGGCTGGCTCGCCGACAGTAGACGGCACACTCGACCCCGCGTACGGGCCGCTCGCGTCCATTCAAGGCAACAGCACCGGCTTCGGCAACAACGGCGATAGCCATGTGGGGCACTCCGATGGATCTGAACTCGATGGTGGCGTCGCGATCATCTCCAATGGGAAGCTCTTCATTCATCTCGGTGGAAACATTGAACACAACTACAACAAAATCGAGGTTTTCATCGACGCCCGCGATGGCGGACAGAACCGAATCCTCGGAATCAACCCCGACGTCGGATTCGGCGCTCTTCAACGCATGGGCGATGACGGAACAGGCAACGGGTTGACCTTTGATGCTGGATTTGAGCCCGACCTCTACTTGTCCATCAGTTGTGGCGACAACGCTGAGAGCAACGGCATCTTTTCATATATCGACTATGCCGAACTTCGGACCAACGGTGACGGCTTCGGTGACTATGCCGGTAGCGGTCATTCCTACCACGTCGACGGTGTTGATCACATCGAACCATCGGTCGGCGACTACAACATCGCCGTGGCGATCAACAACAGCAACATTGGTGGCGTCATTGGGGGCGATGGCAGTGACTGTGGCGCTCCTGGAGACGTGGCTGTCGCAACCGGAATTGAAATTGAGATCCCGCTTTACCTCATCGACTGGGACTTTGAAGGCTTGCCATTCGACGATGTGAAACTCTGCGTCTTTATCAATTCGAGCGATCATGGTTGGGTCTCCAATCAGATCCTCGGTAGCCTCGATGCATCTGCCAACCTCGGTGAGCCACGACTGGTGAACTTCGACGGCATCGACGGACCGCAGTACTTCTCGCTCGGTGACGAGGATGATGGGCCCTGCATCCCGGCCATCACCGGCGCCTGCTGCTTCGCCAATGGCGAATGCTGGGAAGGCATCACGGACGAGCACTGCGATACGGACCGCGGCCTGTGGATCGGCGAAGACACGACCTGCGTGGAATGTGATCTCGGGGGTGGAAACGACTGCCCGACCGACATCGACGGCAGTGGCACAACCGATGTCGATGATCTGCTTCAGGTCATCGGCAACTTCGGGAACGTCTGCCCGTGACCTGTAATCGGTTCTCCTGAACCCTCGCCCCCACAGCCGAAGGGTTGTGGGGGCGACTTTCTGAGTAGAGGTATACTTGGGATCAGTGATGCGAAAACGACTTCCATTCACCAGCGTGCTGCTTCTAACGGCAGTTGCGTCAACCGTGACTGCGCAGTCGTCGCGTCCAGGACAAGGCGCGACGATCTACCAGGACGATGACGGCTGGGGCACGACGTTCCGCACCTGGGCGCCCCATGCCAGTGCCGCGTATGTATCCGGCACCTTCAACAACTGGGCTACAAACACGCATCCACTCGTGAGCGAAGGCGATGGCTTCTGGAGCATGGATGCCGCAGGTGTATGGGCCGGCCACGAATATCAGTTCGTCATGCTGTCTTCCGGCAACACACTCTGGCGAAACGACCCGCACGCCCGCAAACTCACCTCATCCAACGGCAAGTCGATCATCGTCAACCCAGATCAATTCGATTGGCAACATGACATGGTCATGCCGAATTGGAATGAACTGGTGATCTACGAGATGCACACAGGGACCTTTGGTGTGGTTGATGGCGGAGGCTTCCCCGGCAACTTCGTAGGCATACAAGCCCACCTCGACCATCTTGAGAGCCTCGGCATCAATGCCATCGAACTGCTGCCGGTCAACGAATTCGCCGGTGATCAGTCGTGGGGCTACAACCCTGGTCACATCTTTGCGGTGGAGAGTTATTACGGCGGACCAGATCAACTCAAGCAACTCATCGATGCCTGCCACGAGCGTGGCATCGCCGTGCTCATCGACGTCGTGTTCAACCACCTCGGACCTGACGATTTGGGATGCTGGAAGTTTGATGGCTGGAGTGAAAACGACGGTGGTGGCATCTACTTCTACAACGATGAGCGTGCGAACACGCCGTGGGGTGATACGCGGCCAAACTTCAGCACCGACGAAGTCCGGCAGTTTCTTCGTGATGCCGTCATGCAGTGGATGGATGAGTTCCATGTCGATGGCCTGCGAGTCGATGGAACACGGTGGATCGAGTGGACCGATGTGGGAAACAACCCTGACGGCTGGTCATGGATGCAGTGGATCAATGACGATGTGGATGCCTTGTATCCCGACAAACTCATCGCAGCCGAGGACATGAGTGACAATCACTGGATCACCAAACCAACGGATGAAGATGGCGCCGGATTCGACACTCAGTGGGATCCATGGTTCGTCCACCCAATCCGTGAGGTTGTCGAGGGTACGGATGATGACTGGCGGAACATGTGGGATGTCAAGAACTCCATCGACTTTGCCTACAATGACGCCTCGTTCCAGCGAGTCATCTACACCGAATCGCACGACGAGGTTGCCAATGGTCGCAGCCGCGTCCCGGAAGCGATCTGGCCGGGTAATCCGGACTCGTGGTACTCCAAGAAGCGTTCGACGCTGGCCGCTGGCGTCGTCTTCACTTCGCCGGGCATACCGATGATCTTTCAGGGCCAGGAATTCTTGGAGGATGGGTGGTTCACCGACACCGAGCCGCTGGACTGGAGCCGGGCAGAAACCCACGCGGGCATCACCGAGTTGTACCGCGACCTGATCTCGCTCAGACTCAACAAGCAGGGCAATACCCGCGGATTGATGGGCGAGCACGTCAACGTGCATCACGTGAACGACTGGGACAAGGTCGTGGCCTGGCACCGCTGGATGGATGGTGGCGAGGGCGATGATGTCATCGTGCTGGCGAACTTCCGCAATCAGGTGTGGGAGGACTACCGCATCGGCCTGCCGAGCGAGGGTCTTTGGAAGATCCGATTCAACAGCGACTGGCAGATATATGACCCGGACTACGACGGGCACCCGTGTGACGAAGTGTCCGCCGAATCGATCCCATGGGACGGCATGCCCTACAGTGCCTCCTTCAAGTTCGGCCCGTACACCATGGGCATTTTCTCGCAGTCGCCGCCCTGTCCGATGGATCTTGACGGCGACGGCAGCGTGACCGTGAATGAAGTTCTCCTGATCATTGCATCCTGGGGGACGCCTGATGCGGATGTCACTGGGGACGGGCAGACCGATGTGGATGATCTGCTCGCCATCATTGGAGCCTTTGGCGCATGTCCGTAACCCATCCCCCGCTTCGCCGGTCGGCCTTTACGATTGTTGAACTCCTCCTCGTTGTCGCCATTCTGGGCGTTCTGATGTCGCTGGTGCTCATCGGCGTCGGCAGTCTTGATGATTCAGCGATGTCCACGACGGACCTGGCCCGACAACGGCAGATTGCACTGGCCGAAGGGAAGTACGCGGCCGCCAACGACAGTCGGCTGTTTCACCCACGCACGGCACCGGTGGAGTCTGGCATCTTTGGCGCTTTCCCGAACACATATGAGGTGCTTGGAAATCCTGAAGAACTCGAACAAGACGTTACAAATCGCCTCTGGGTCCGAGCGTACAACGAT
>DOVP01000265.1 GCA_003520025.1 Phycisphaerales bacterium | reverse complement strand
GCGGCCAAGACCTGCACGGCGTTCATCGCGTTGTGGACGCCCGGAATCGGCAACGTCAGCAAGCCACGGCCCCATGGTGATTCCAGATGCATGGCAATTCCGTCGATGTCGGAATGGGTGATCTCACCACTCACATCGCCATCGCCGCTGAGCGTACACCGGAAGACCTCGGCCGAGATGCCCGCCGCCATGCTCCGGCTCGCCGGATCATCCGCGTTGATGACAGCAAAGCCCGTACTTGGAAGGTCCGCGAGAAGTTGCCGCTTGCACGCCGCGTATGCCTCCATGGTTCCGTGGTAGTCCAAGTGATCCCCGCTGAGATTCGTAAAGATTCCTGCAGCGAACTGGACACCGGCAATGCGGCCCTGATCAAGGGCGTGGCTGCTGACCTCCATGACGGCCCGCGTGCATCCATGATCCACCGCGCTTGCCAGCCACGCCGCGACATCAGCGGCCATCGGTGTTGTCAACGTGGCGGGCCGGCTGTTGAGGCCGTCCTCAATACAGACACCACCAAGCAGGCCGCACGGCCCCTCGCCTCGAAGCACATGGGCAAGCAGCGTGCTGACGGTGGTCTTGCCGTTCGTGCCCGTCACGCCCACGAGCGCAAGACGCTCGGAAGGTGAGCCGGCCAGCCGTTGCGCCATGATGGCGCCATCCAACTCGGGGCACTTGCTCAGCAGCGCCGGAATCGTGGCGACCTCGCAGCCGGCGGCGTCGCTCAATATGGCGACGGCCCCCCGCTCTTCTGCCTGCGAGATGTACGTCCTGCTGCCAGAGCGTGCTCCCCCCCGCGCGAGGAACACATCGCCGGGCTGGACAACCCGGCTGTCCTCGACCAAACGCCCTGAGCGACACCGCTCAGCGCCTCGCAGCGGCCGCACGTCGAGTCCGGACAACACCGATCCAATCAACTGATCACTCACCACCGCACCCTACTCACTTGACGCCCTTCACGGCAGTACCAGCATCGCATCACCGTAACTGTAGAACCGATACCGCTCGGCCACGGCCACCCGATAGGCCTCATGCATGAGATCCAGTCCGGTCATGGCCGCCACAAGTGCCAGCAGGGTCGAGCGGGGCAGGTGAAAGTTGGTCAGAAGACCCTCGACCCTGCGAAAAGTGTATCCAGGCGCAATCAGCAGATCGGTGCTGCCACAGAGTGGCCCTTCGGGCAGGTAGTCCGGAAGCGATTCGAGCAGCCGCGTCGTAGTTGTGCCGACCGCGACCAGGCGACCATCGGAGCCCGGTCCACTGCGGATGGCCGCAAGGGCATCGGACTCTACCAACCAAGACTCAGCGTGCATCCGGTGGTCCTCAAGCCGCGAGGTGGTGACCGGCCGAAAGGTGCCTTCGCCGACATGAAGCGTGACGGCAGCCTGCTGCACACCTCGCTGGTCGATCCGACCCAAAAGTTCGTCGGTCAGGTGCAGGCCGGCGGTCGGTGCCGCGACCGAACCAACGCGGTCGCTGCGGGCAAACAGCGTGCGATACCACTGTCGATCCGACGCTTCGTCGATGAGTTCTCCCCGGCTTCGCCTCGCCTTGAGAATGTACGGGGGGAGTGGTGCTCGCCCGAGCGAGTCCAGCAGTTCCGATGCGTTGCCAGCCGGATCGGGCATCGCCCGCCAATATCGGCCACGCTTTTCGAGCAAACGCAGTGAGGCATGACGACCATCCGGGCCTGCCAGATCGATCACTTCTCCCTCACTCAATCTGCCCGAGGCAGTCAAGACGACAGTCCACGTCCCGTCCGGATCCGCCTCGAGAAACAATCCCTCCACCTGACCGCCGCCACGATCACCAGAGATGGCGCGGGTCCCGACCAGTCGCGCCGCGAGTACGGCAGTGTCGTTTCGAATCAGCAGATCGGAAGGCTGCAAAAGATCGGGGAGGTCGAAAATCGAAGCATGCTCAAACACGCCGCGCTGGCAGTGAATAAGCAGAAGTCTCGCACGATCGCGAGGCTCCACCGGCCGCGTCGCAATCAACTCCGGCGGCAAGTCGTAGGCGAGCGCCTCGGTATTCATGAAGCCTCTGCCGCGTGGACGCCCTTGGGGAGCCACCGAACCAACTCCTGCGGGACTCGCTTGAGGCCGCGGCGCAGCGCCTTCCGTATCGCGTACCGCATCGCTTCGTCCCGGCGTTTGCGAACTCGTTCGGTCACGTTGAACCCACGAGCCGCCATTTCCCGAAGCGCCCATTCCCAGGCGCGGTGCTCCTCTAGACATCGTGGCCCGCCCCGGTTGAAGCCCGTTGCGTGATGACCAACCTCGTGCAAAAACACGACACAGGACATCGGCCCTCTCGGATACGGGGCCTCGATCATGCGGGTCACGGTCCCATCGCGACCCCGCAGTTCCCACGCGCAGCCGCTGGTATGACTCCGCCACTTGCGAACGCGAATGGACCACGTGCGTTTCATGTCCTCGACAAGCAAGTCGTATCGATCCTGCCGGGCGGTCTGCTTCTTTGCAGCCCGGCGTGGCGGTGCGGACTGAGGCTTCACCCGAAAGACATCCCAGAGCGTCAGCGGAAACTTCACGTTGCACCTCCGCCCTGCACGGTTGCCGGCCACTCCATTCGCCGTCCGCGAGCCCAGGCCTCGAACGGCATCACCCGTCCACCTTGCGGCTGGACCTCCAGAATGGCGACCGCGCCGCCTTGGCATCCGAGCACTCCCTTGCTACTGATGACGCCGATGGCCTGCTCCTCGCTGCTGGGAGCGGCTCGAAGGAGACGAAGTTGATGATCATGGATTCGGACGCTCACACCTGGCCATGGGGCGCAGCCATTGATCGTGCCCCGCACGACTTCCGCGGGCATGGTCCGGTCGATTTGGGCCTGTTTGCGCGTCAACTTCGGGGCAGCAGTTGCCAAAGCCTCATCCTGAGGCAAGGGGACCAACACCCCTTGGGCATGCGCCCGAAGTACTTGTTCTACGATGGCGGGTCCGAGTTCAGCGAGCCGGTCGTGCAGCAAGCCGGTCGTGTCGGCGGCTGCGATCGGAAGCGATTCGGTTGCGAGCACGTCGCCTGCGTCCATCCGATCGGCCAACGTGATGACACTGACTCCGGTCTTGGTGTCGCCTGAAAGCACCGCATGGTGAATCGGCGCAGCGCCTCGCCATCGCGGCAACAACGACGCGTGCAGGTTGATCGCGAACCGGTTCTGCAGAAGGGGTTGTGAGAGTTTCTGCCCAAACGCAATCACGATCCATGCATCGATGTCGAATGCTCGCAACTCAGTTGCGGCGTCATCGGCATTGACGTCCTCAAACCGAAGCAGTGGCAATCCTGTCTCCGCGGCATAATCGGCAATCGGCGTGGGCGTAAGCCGATGGCGTCGTCCCGCAGGCCGGTCTGGCTGAGAGACAACAGCCAGTACATCGTGTTGGCCGCTGAGGAATCGAAGCGTTGGCAAGCCAAAGGAGCCGGATCCGAAGAAAAGCAATCGCATCGCCCTCAGGCCCGCTCTAGATCCCGGATCGCCTTGCGGTTGCGAAGTCGCTCCATGGTGTTCATGCGATCGATGATCAG
>DOVP01000060.1 GCA_003520025.1 Phycisphaerales bacterium | reverse complement strand
GCTGATGAACAACCTCGACCCCGAGGTGGCGGAGTTGCCTGAGCAGTTGGTGGTCTACGGTGGACGCGGGCAAGCGGCCAGATCATGGGCCGCCTTCGATGCCATCATCGCCTCGCTGCAGTCCATGGCCGCGGATGAGACGCTGCTTGTGCAGTCAGGAAAGCCCGTCGGCATCATCACAACAACTCAGGACAGTCCACGGGTCATCATTGCCAACTCCAACCTCGTTCCCCACTGGGCGACGCAGCAGCACTTCGACGAACTCGCCGCCAAGGGCCTCATCATGTTCGGTCAGATGACGGCGGGATCCTGGATCTACATCGGGACGCAGGGGATTCTGCAAGGCACTTATGAAACTTTCGCAGAATGTGCACGACAGCACTTTGACGGCACGTTGAAGGGGCGGCTCGCTGTCACCGCCGGATGTGGCGGCATGGGCGGAGCGCAGCCATTGTCGGTCACCATGAACGGGGGTGTCTGCCTCATCGCGGAAATGTGCCGCGAGCGGCTTGAGAAGCGCGTGACGGACCGCTACCTCGACGAGGTCATCGGAGACCTCGACACCGCGATCGATCAGGCTGTGGCCGCCGCAGCCGAAGGGAAAGCCATCTCTATCGGCTGGCTTGGCAATGCGATCGACATGCTTGAGCGGCTCTGCGAGCGGAGCATCACGCCCGATGTCTTGACCGATCAGACATCCGCCCACGATCCCCTCAACGGCTACTACCCGGCAGGGCTCACTCGCGAGCAGGCAGACACGCTCCGCGAGCAGGATTCAAACGATTACTTGAGGCAATCAAACGCCTCGATGCGGCGGCATGTCGAGTTGATGGTGCAGTTGCAGGACTGTGGATCACAGACCTTCGACTACGGCAACAACATCCGCCAGCGAGCCTTCGAAGAGGGCTATAAGCGGGCGTTCGACTTCCCTGGCTTCGTGCCCGCCTACATTCGACCCCAGTTCTGCCTCGGTCGCGGCCCCTTCAGATGGTGCGCCCTCTCGGGCGACCCGGCGGACATCGCAGCGACGGATCGCGCCCTCATGAAACTCTTCCCGAAAGACACCGGCCTCCACCGCTGGCTCACCATGGCTGGCGAGCGGGTTGCCTTCCAAGGGCTCCCCTGCCGTATCTGCTGGCTCGGGCTGGGCGAGCGAGACAAGGCGGGACTTCTCTTCAACGAGATGGTGCGGAACGGCGAAGTCTCGGCGCCGATTGTGATCGGCCGTGACCACCTGGACTGCGGTTCGGTCGCTTCTCCAAACCGCGAGACCGAGGCGATGAAGGATGGCACCGATGCGGTGAGCGACTGGCCGCTGCTGAACTTTGCTGCCAACACCGCCAGCGGCGCCAGTTGGGTGTCCTTCCACCACGGTGGCGGGGTCGGCATTGGATACAGCCAGCACGCCGGACAGGTCATCGTCTGTGACGGCACCGAAGCGGCGGATCAGCGGCTCTCGCGGGTGCTTCGAAACGACCCTCTCCTGGGTGTCATCAGGCACGCCGATGCCGGTTATGAACTCGCGCAGCAGTGCGCCGATGAGCAAGGGGTCACCGTTCCGATGAGGAACTGGTAAGTACGCATGCCCGACGTCACGATTGCCAATGCCAGACTGTTGACGCTTCGTGGAGAAGATGCCCCTCGCCGCGGCGAGGCGATGCGAGATCTTGGCGAAATCGAACATGGCTGGCTCTCCGTTGAGAACGGCCGCATTTGTGGAATCGGCGAGGGTTCGCCTCCTGAGTCTCAGATCGCCGATGTCGTGCTTGATCTGGACGGCCGCTTGGTGCTGCCAACCTGGATCGACTGCCATACCCATGCCTGCTGGGCAGGCTCGCGACTTCAGGAATGGGCGGACCTGCTCGCGGGGGCCTCCTACACCGACATACTCAAGGCTGGCGGCGGCATCCTGTCGACCGTAAGAAATGTCCGCGAAGCGCCACAGGACATGCTGGCCGCCGATCTGCTCGCCCGAACGGGGCGCATGCAGGTTCACGGCACCGGCGTGGTCGAGGTAAAGAGCGGCTACGGGTTGAGCGTCGAAGCCGAAATCAAGATGCTCCGGGCGATCCACGAAGTCTCTCAGGAGGCCGATCTGCAGATCATCGGGACCTTTCTTGGTGCCCACGCAATAGACCCGGACCAACCCGATTTCGTCGATCATGTGATCGAAGACACGCTGCCGGCGGTGGTGGACGAATTCCCGGGCATTACATGTGATGCCTATCTGGAGACCGCCGCCTGGTCGCTGGACGACACGCGGCGGTTGTTTGCTCGCGCCATCGAACTGAGCTGCCCCATCCGATTGCATACCGATCAGTTCAACAGCCTCGGTGGCGTACCAATGGCGATCGAAATGGGCGCGCGAAGCGTGGATCACCTTGAGGCCATCACGCAGTCTGACATCGCGACACTCAGCAGCAGCGACACCGTCGCCGTATTGCTTCCCGCCAGCGGATTTCACCTCGACGGGCGATACGCTCCAGGTCGTCGCCTGATCGATGCTGGTGTTGCAGTAGCGATTGCGACCAATTTCAATCCCGGTTCGGCGCCAACGCCCTCGATGCCCTTGACCATCGCGCTGGCCTGTAGACACTGTGGCCTGAGTCCGGCCGAGGCAATCACCGCAGCCATCTGGAATGCAGCCATCGTTCTCGGCATCGAAAACGAGGCGGGTTCGCTCGAAGTGGGTAAGCGAGCCAAC
>DOVP01000295.1:8043-9455 GCA_003520025.1 Phycisphaerales bacterium | reverse complement strand
AGGTAGGCCGGCGTGCCGGAAACGATCAAACTGTTGGTTCGGCTATCGACTGTAATCGCGAGTTGCTGCCGCGGATCTGGAACGGCGGTCAGTTCAGTACCCGAGATATTGATCTGCTCCTCCATCATGCCGCCGCTTCCGGCATCGACCAGATCGACCGACTCCCGTGGTTTCAGCACCAGCAGATCCTTTCCCTCATCAAGTCGAAAGAGATCCTTCAACAGGGCCGCCATGGCCGTGGCATCTGCGTTCTCGAGTTTGAAGATCCGCACGTTCTTCGAGCCGACCGAAGACTCATCGAGATCGCGAATCATGTCAACGAGAAGGCCCATTGAGTCGCTTGGCGCCTTGATGATGATCGTGTTGGTACGAATGTCCGGTGTCAGGTTGATGGATTCGCGAAGGGCCGTGCTGACTTCCATCTCGCTTCCATCTTCGTCGCCCTCAGCCTGCCGCACGTATCGCAGCACCGTGGCGCGATCGCTCCGGCGGCGGCCGCCGAGGCTGCGACCTGAAAGCACATCCTCAATGAGCCGAACAGTCTCGATCGCATTGGCGCTGGCCAGCGGAACGTGTTGAATCTCGACAACCGACGAGGGCGATGTCCCGTCAAGTCGGCCGACCAGTTTCTTGATCTCAGCGATGTCGTGGGCTGAAGCGCTGACCAGCACAGCATTGAGCCGGTCGTCGGCTGTCACGCGAATGGATCCATTGCCGCGAAGACGATTGGCCTCCTTGACGTACAGGTCATCGAGCATCTCGACCATGGCCGGCGCACTGGTGACCTGAAGCGAGATGACCTCCAACTCGCGTCCGGTCCCCCTCGCCTCTTCGGCTTGCTGAAGCACCTCGAGCAGGCCCTTGATGACCTCTAGGTTCTCGCGACTCGCCGCCACGATGAGGCTGTTGGTCCCCCCGTCGGGCTGAATCGACACGCGGTCGGTCGGCGTAGAAGCCTCGCCGAGGCTCCGCTGTCGATCTCGCATGAGTTGCTGAAGTCGTGGTGCGAGCCGTTCGGCTTGTGCGGTGCCGTTGACGGGCAGCAGGTGCAGGCCGATCGCCGGGTCGGTCGGTGCCGCAGCCAGTTTCTCGACGAGATTGCGGATGTCCTCGAGGTCATCCGGCCCGGCTGAAACAAGAAGACTGTTGCTGCGAGTGTCCACGATCACGAGCGGGATCTGCGCTGACCGCACGTTCGACGGAACGTCTGCATACCGTCGCTGCATGACCGCATTGATTGTCTGCGCAACGCGAGAAGCATTCGTTCGATCGGCAGGTATTACTTCGACCAGACCTCGCTGCACGAGTTCGGATCCATCAAGTTCGGAAACGAGTTGCTGCACGACCTCGTATGCATCCTGGCCTGCGGCGATGATCAGCGAGTTGGTTCGCTCATCGGTCATCACCGTGAC
>DOVP01000295.1:0-7665 GCA_003520025.1 Phycisphaerales bacterium | reverse complement strand
GGCATCCATCATCCGCTGCACGATGGCGGCCATCCGAGAGGCGGTTGCATGCTCAAGAGGAAGAAGATGGATCTCCTGAAAGTCCACCGAGAGCGGCGAGTCGAGCGTGGCGAGAATCTCGTCGAGCATGGCAAAGCTGCGGTTGCTTGTCGTCACGATGAGCGTATTGGTCCGCTCGTCCGGCTGCGCCGAGATGCGATCCTCGCGGTCCAGTACGCCGGAAGCCACCTGCTGATCAAAGAGCCGTGTCACGGTTGTCGCCACATGGGCAGCCGAAGCATGTTCGAGCGGGAAGAAACGAACCGTGGCACTCGGCGAAGCCTCTTCAATGTCAAGTGTTCGAACCATTTCAACTGCGAGATCGAGGTTCTCCTGCGATCCAACGATCAACAATGCGTTGAGCGTTTCGTGTGGCACGATGGTCAACTCGTGCATCGGGCGGAACACATCGGATTCGACGACATGCATGCCATCGCGGCCGAGCATCCGCAGCCGTCCAGCCTGCTTCTGCATGGACGCGGCTCCGGGAAAGTCATCGGCGCCTTCGATAAGCACCTGCTGCAGGAGACCTGCGAGTTCCTCTGCATCGGCGAACTCCAACATGACCAGTTGAGTATCCAACCAGCCGCTTGAAACCTGCGAATCAAGCCGCTCTACGAGTACCTCCACTGTTGCCACCGCATCATCTGTGCCGGCGACGATGACCGTATTGGTCCGCTCGTCCACGGTCATCGCCACATCACCAAGCAAGGCGCGGCCGATGATGCCGGCCGGTACGCCCTGTATGCCGGAGCCGGGACGGACGCCAAGTCGTTTACCTTGCGAGAAGAGTTCATGCACGATGCGAGAAAACTCATCCGCCGCTATGTTCTCCAGCGGCATGATTCGAACGGTGACGGCATCCGTCAGCGGCAATTCGTCGAGCATTCCAACGATCGCCGCGATGGCCGCGACGTTGGGGGGTGTCGAACTGACGAGAATCGCATTCTGTGACTCGTGCGCGATCACGCGAATCGGCTGCGTGAGGTCTAGATTGATGTCCGGATCGTGCACACCCTCGCCGAGCATCGACAAACGCCGCACCTGCTCCTGTACCGCCTTGGCAAGCGGTGAGCCGTTCTGCTGATTCGCCGGATTGAGCATCTCACCCAAAACACCGGCCACGGCGCTTGCCTCGGCGTTCTGTAAATCGATCATCCGCATGTGCGCCTCAGGCTCGCCCGGAGGCGTGTCAATCGATTTGAAGATCGACGTGATCGTGTCGTGATCGCCCGGGCTTGCAAGCACCATGACGGCGTTGCGACCTTCCAGCGGCGTGATGGTCATCGGCTCGGAGAGCACGCTGGCAATCGAGTTGTCATTGGTCTCTTTGTCCAACTTCATCGCCTGCACGACTCGCTGGGCTTCTTCCGGCGGAATGTTCGCCAATTCAATGATGAACACACTCTGCTCACCCGGTGGTGACAAGGCGTCGATATCAGCAATCAGCGATGCGAGCACCTGAATGGAACGCTGCGGCGCCGTCACAACGAGCGCATTGGCCCGAGTGTCCGCCACGATTCTCGCTGAAACTGCGACCGGCTCGCCCCCCTCTGGGTCCTGCATGATCAGCCCGCTGGTCTTTCCACGATTGTCAAGATCAAGCGTACCTCGCAGCACTTCCACCGCCTCGCTCGCTCGGGCGTTCTCCAAAGCGAATGTACGGACAATGGACTCTCCTTCGCCGGATTGCTCCAGCATGGCAAGGAGATCCTTGACCTTGGCGTGCTCCTCGGCCGTTCCAGACACCACCAACAACCTGCGGGCCGCATCGAGTCGAATTTTGAACTCATGCTGCCCGGGCGCTTCCCACCACCTTCGCTGCGTGACGTACAAGTCATTGACCACATCACGGACCATGTCTACTGGCGCGCTTCCAATTCGAAATACTTTGATGGTCCGCGCATACCCTTCAGACTCGGGTTGGTCGAGTATGGCAATGACCTGCTCTACGGCGTCGAAGGTGTCGCCGTATCCCGTTACCACCAGCGCATTGAGTCGCTCGTCGTGCATGACCACTGTTTTGTCTTTCGGAGCCGTACGGCTGCTACGGTCAAACATCCAGATGTCGCCGTAGGTCAACTCCCACACCATGTTTGATACATCATCGACGATGTCATGGGCATTGGCGTGCTCAAGTGGGAAGAGCCGTATTTCGAAATGTTTTCCGGATGCTGGTGAGTCGATCTGCTTCACCAGATCCTGTAGCGCGGCATAGTCAGCATCTCCGGCAGCAACAAGCAGCACTCTTGCCGCAGCGTCGCCAATGACCGTCACCCGGCGGCCGCCACCACCAGCGATCCTCGCACGATCGTCATACAACTTCTGCAGGGCTGCTGCTACAGCGGACGCATCCGCTCGCTTGAGCGAGATCGTTCGAACCTCGTACTCCTCCGTCGCATCACGGTCGATCTCCGCAAGGATGGCGTCGATCTCGCGAGATGTCTCATCATCGGCGCGAACCAGCAACAGACCCGATGCATCGTCAGCCAGAATGGTCGTGGTACTGGCTTTGACACCCCGACCATCCACAACCGCTTTGTTGAGCAGCCGCGCAGCCTGTGATGGCCTCGCCCGCGTCAGCGCAATCGTCCGCAGCGGCGGCAGCGACTCGCCGATCGGCTCGTCGAGTTCCTTCAACAGCGTGCCAATCTCATTGAGTTGAGCAGCATCCGCTGTCACGAGCAACGCGTTGGTTCTTGTATCCGACGTCACCTCTGGCAGCAACTGCGTAACACCGCTTTGTGCCAGCGACTGGAATCGAGCCCGCAGGACCTGACGAAGTGTGGGCGCCAGTTGTCCTGCATTGGCGTGCTCGAGCGGAAAGATCTGCAGCGTCGCAGTTGTCGCCACGGGAGACTGATCCATCAGTTCGACGTATCGATCGAGGAAAGGAATCGCCTCCGGGGGCGCCATGACGACCAGCGAACCACTCCGCGGATCGGCGCTGACCTGCACACGGTCCGGACGGAAAGTCGCCTCGACTTCATCCTCGCCGCCCATCAGCGTCACGGCGAGATTGCGAAGCCGGCCGGCCTGCAACGATCGGGAGGTGCCTTGCAGCAACCCATTCAGATGCCTCGCAGCACGGTCGGCGCCGCCGCTTGCAAGCGGGTACACCTTGATGACGGCGGCCCGATCGTCGGTCGGTGCTGCAACGGCCTTGATGAGTGCTGCCACTGTTTCGAAGTCCGAATCGGTTGCCGTCACGAGCAGGGCGTTCGTATCCGGATCGGCCATCACTGAAACGCGTCTGGACAGATCTCCCATTCGTCCGGCAGGCGGCGTGACTTGCCGCAAGGATTGCGTGAGCAGCCGCGAGAGTCGCGTGGCATCTGCCCGGTCACCGAGCTCGATGCGGCGAAGTCGTCCTGGCGCCTTGGGCATCTGCGTGAGCACTTGATCGAGCAGGCTGCGAACCCGCGTCACGGCTCGGTCGCTGCCTATCAGCACTAGGCTGTTGGTGTTCGGATCGACGGCAATGGAGACGGCCGGACCGGATTCCGCTGCACCGAAGGCGCTCATCGCGAGAAAAAGCCTCGGTGAGATGGGCCATACGCTTCCGGTCTGCTTCGGCGCGGGTTCGCCAAGCAGATCATCGATGTTGATGATCTCGACTGCCGGGCTGCCATTCCGCTCAAGCAACCGCCGCAGGGCATCGGCGATTTCGGCTGCGGACCCATGCGCCGGGTCGATCGGAACCATCTGCATCCGGCGACTGCTGGTGATCGCTGCGGCATCAACCGTCCGAACGAGGTCATCGATGGTCTTCATCTGCTCGGCGTTTGCTCGAATGAGCAGCGTTCCGCTGGCCCGATCAACCCGAACAACCGGCGCGCGATCACCATCGGTCCCGGCAAAGATTGCTTCAATGCTCGCTGCGAGTTCCACGGGATCCGCATTCCGGACCGGCAGAACCTGCACCCCTCGCATTCCAGAGGTCGTTGCTTCGCCGGCCACCGCATCCAGTTGCCTGGCCATCTCGGCCGCCGCAGCGAGTTCTGGACCACGCCCTGCAACAATGATCGCATTCAATCGCTCATCGGCGGCAACCCGCACACCTGCCGTCTCGTCGGGCATCGGCAACCTGTACCGCAGCCTATGGGCCCGCTCCGCCTCGCTGAGTTGCTGCTGTCCAAGCAGCTCCGTCATCATCGGCGCCACCTGCTCTGCGCGGGCGAGTTTCAGGTAGACGGTTCGGACCTGCACGTCGTCCGGCGCCATACCGGTGTCGAGCGCGTTGATGATGGTCTCGACATCGGCGATTTGATCAGGTGTTCCGGTGACGAGTATCGCCGTCTCTGATGGCGCAGCCGCCAGTGATGCCACCGTGCGGCCCGGTCGGAACATGGCGCGTGCTGCCAAGGCACTCTGCACCGCCATCGCTACAGCTGACGCGTTCGTCCCCTTCATCTGAATCACCTGTACATCGGCATCGCCCTGATGTTCCGTATCGAGTGTTTGAAGCAGATTGCGGATGGCCTGATGCTGGCGGTCGGTTCCTGTCACGAGGATTCCATCGACTTCTTCAAAAGCCTCTATCGATGGAAGCATGCTTCCGTCAGCAAGCAGCATGCCGCGTGACTCGGTCAGGTCGCTCAAAAGCGTCGCCATCTCCTGTGGCTGCGCAAATCGCAGCGTTGTCACGCGAGTCGATCGTGGAGGACCCGCCAGTTCAAGGTATCGACGCAGAGCCTGCTCATACAGCGATACAGCCTCTCTGTCTCCGGACAGAACAAGTCGATCTCCACTGCCATCGAGTTCAACCCGTGGGCGCGGCGGTCCGAATCCTCCGCCACCCATCTCCGTAAAAGCCGCATCCGCTTGGTCGATGATCGTTGTCGGCGCCCCGCGAAGTGGAATGACGCGAACGACAGAGTCGGCGGGCGTCGCGCGATCAAGCGAGTCGATGATCGAGGAGATGGCATCCATCTCACCAGGCGCGGCTGTCACAAGAAGTACATCAAGCGCGTCGATGTCTTTCACATCAACAGAGGTCCATGGGGTTCCGTTCGAGGGGGACAGCAGCGATCGGGCCGACTCGGCAACTGCTCGGCCGACCCGCGATGGCCGCACGTGGTTCAACACGAACTGACGTGTCTCGCGGACCTCGATGATGGTTTCTGTCAACGACTGGAGCAATGATGCCATGGCCGAGACATCGGCCGGTTCGCCGACGAGACGAACGGACCCGACTTCGGCGTCCACAGACATCTCCACCTGCTCCGGCAGCGTATGCGTCTGCGCGAGTGTGGCGTAGGCCTGCATGACCTCCCCGAGTGACTCGGGGCGAATCCGAAGCGTACGAATTGCCGGCACATCGGCGCCGCCGAGATCGAGTGCCTCGGCCATTCGAGAGACTGCCTGTACGTCCGAGGACGGACCACTGAAGAGCAACGACTGGCCGTCTGGGGCGAGACCAATCTTCACCCTCGCCCGCTGGGATCCGCTCAGAATGCCCGTCAGGGCCGCTTGCACCGCCTTCGGGTCGGCTGAGTCGAGGGGAAGCAATTGCATGGCCACCGCCTCGCTGCTGGGAAGATCGCCCTCGATGGCCGCCAGTACGGCCACAAGTTCGTCCACCTCGCTGCTCGACCCGGTCAACACAATGCTGGACCGCTCGGGCAGGGCGAGCATCTGTGGCCTCGCCTCCTCCGGCATGGCTTCCACGACGGCGGTGAGGCGCTTGACCGCTTCGGACGGTGAGACCACCGCGAGTGGGATGGTTCGAACCGTTCTCGCACCACCGGTGCCACCCGGCACATCGAGCATACGAATGACTTCGCCGAGTTTCGTCAGCGAACTCTTCGAGCCCTTCGCGATGATGAGGCTGGCGTGATCGTCGGCTGCAAAGGTCAAACCTTCCATCGATGTTTCTTCGACCTTCTGCAACTTGCCCTTCTTGCCTGGCATGTACTTCTCGACCTTGATGGTCATCAGTTGCATCAGCGGTTTGATCAGAGATGAGGCGGCGACGTTCTTCACAGAAAAGACCTCGACTACGCCGTCGGGATCTTGTTGATCGAGCGCGTTGAGTATGTCGAGCAGTCGCCGCGCGTTCGAGGCGGTCTCGGTGATGACGATGGCGTTCTGTCCAACCATCGCGACAACAGCGCCATATTCGCCGACCATCTGCGAGAGTTGCTTGGCCACTGGTTCGGCCATCGCGCTGTCGAGTGGCCGCACAACGGTCACGAGTGTGTCGGGTGTCACTTCAGCAGGAAGTGTTCCAACAAAGGTCGGTAGATCCTGCCGCTGCATGTCGCTGAGTTTCTCAAGATGCAACATGCCGTCGATGACGCGGATCGTGACATCGCGGGATTGCAATACAGTGTTGAGAACCCGCATCGCTGATTCAAGATCATGATCTTCTGGTGATACAAAATCGATCGTACCGGCCGGAACTTCGGCATCAAGCACAACCGGCAAACCGCTCATGCGATTGAGCGAGTCGAGAATGTCACCAATGGTGGCGCCCCGGAAGGCAAGACGAATGGAAGTCTCAGGCTGTGAGACGACCGTTTCCATCCCTTGCGCAGAACCAACCCAAACCCATACGGCACATGTCATCCATGCGCAGGCAGCACATCCTGTCAGCCTCATCATGCCTGTCCTCCTGACCGGCGTTCGGTTGTCGCGTCGTAACGCTGTAGTTCTCGCCGCAGTCTACTCTGCGAGAGCCCGGCGGTCAGCAAACGAGCCTCCGGGGGCCACGATCCACTCTTTTTCGTCTCGCCTGAAGATCGCCTCGTCAAACCCATCTCCATCCGGACGGTTCCCCAGATAAACGCACCCCTCAAGCTCCTGTCCGACATGAAGCAGGCGACGCCCGCCGCTACCGGCTCGCAGATGCACTTCATCCACCCCCTCGATCCGGCCCACGAAGGTCACTCGCCACCGCTCCCAACCGGGCGGCACTGGTTGTGATGGTGTGGCGACCACGGCCGCGGGCTGCTCGGGCGGAGGAGGCAACATGAACGGGCTTGCGCCGCCGAGTGCCGGTGGCCACTGAACGGTGAGTTTGTCCGGCGAGTCCTCCGGCGAACGGTTCGGCATGAACAACGTACGAACCTTGATGCTCACTTCCACGGTCTCGCCTTCGCCCTTGCCGATGACACGGAGTCCCTCAACTTGCCTGATCCATGGCTCGGCAGCAAGCGCGTGGAGCATGGTGTTGAACTGCGGCCAAGTACCGGTGGCGCGGAAGGTCGCAGGAGCTTCGATGAAATCGACTTCCTCACGCAGCGGCTTGCCTGCGGCACCCTTGAAATCGCGACGACCGGGTGATGCGATCTCCTTCATGGCCGAGGTATCGACCGCCACGTCGGACAGGCCCGAGGTTTCACCGAGTGTCGAGAGCGCCGCGCGAAGCGCGTGATCGACTTCCTCTTGTGATCCACCCAACGTGCGATCAACATATGCCTTCAGTTGTTCCTGCAACCTGTCACGACCTCGAAGATCGGCGCGGCGCCGATCCAGTGTCTCTCTCGCAGCATCGATGCGTCCGGCCATGGAGGCTTGCGGCGACATCACCCACGCCTGAACGGACCAGATGATCAGAATCAACAACACCGCGCCACCGGCACCAACGATCAATTTGAAGCGCGTCTGGGGATTCACGGCGCA
>DOVP01000150.1:1881-5159 GCA_003520025.1 Phycisphaerales bacterium | reverse complement strand
GGCACGGTGCGAGACTGGACCGAACTTGCGCAAGCAGCCAAGGACTCCGGCGCAGTTCCGGTGATGATTGCCGATCCGTTGTCTTTGGCGATCCTGACACCACCAGGTGAGATGGGCTTTGACATCGCTGTCGGCTCGACGCAGCGATTCGGCATTCCCATGGGCTTTGGTGGACCGCACGCAGCCTACATGGCGACCCGTAAGCAGTATGTCCGGCGGATGCCCGGCCGCATCATCGGCGTATCCCGCGACTCCACAGGCTCGCCAGCCCTTCGCATGGCGATTCAGACGCGGGAGCAGCACATCCGCCGTGACCGCGCGACGAGCAATATCTGCACCGCGCAGGTGCTGCTGGCCATCATGGCCGGCATGTATGCCGTGTGGCACGGCCCGTCGGGACTTCGTCGCATCGCTGAGCGGATCCGCGGCTTCACGAGCAGGCTGGCGATGTCGCTCAGGGAAGGCGGTATTGAGATTCAAGACGGTGAGGTGTTCGACACAGTACTCGTGCATGCTGCGAGCGATGATCAGGCCGATGCGATGGTCTCCCGGGCTCTTGTCGCGGGCTTCAACCTTCGTCGGTTCGTCGATGCACCGATGGTCGGTATCACCTTTGACGAGACGACTTGTGAAGCGGACATGCTTACGATTCTTGAGGCGATTGCGCCCGGCATCAGATGCGTGGAAAGTAAGCCGATTACCTACCCGCCATCGCTTGTTCGAACCTCCGGCTATCTGCTCAATGATGTGTTCAACTCGCATCACTCCGAAACGGAGATGCTGCGGTACATCACCCGCTTGCAGTCGCGGGATCTCTCGTTGGCGCACTCGATGATCCCGCTGGGATCTTGCACGATGAAACTCAATGCGACATCCGAGATGCTCCCGGTCAGTTGGCGGACATTTGGTGGATTGCACCCGTTTGCGCCGCGTGATCAGTGGCCGGGCTACGAAGCGTTGTTTTCAGGGCTGGAGCGACGCCTTGCCGATCTGACCGGGTTCACCGCAGTTTCTCTGCAGCCAAATGCCGGATCGCAGGGTGAATATGCCGGCCTGCTCGCCATTCGCGGGTGGCACCGTGCCAATGGGGATCTTGACCGCGATGTGTGCATCATCCCGATGTCGGCCCACGGGACCAATCCGGCCAGTGCCATCGTGGCGGGCTTTACCGTCGTGCCGGTGGCGTGCGATGACGGCGACATCTCCATCGATGATCTCAAGGTCAAGATTCAGCAGCACCGAGATCGACTCGGCGCCATCATGATCACCTATCCATCCACCCATGGCGTCTTTGAAGACACCATCATCGAGATCTGCGAACTCGTGCACGAGGCTGGCGGGCAGGTGTATCTCGACGGCGCAAATCTCAACGCCATGCTCGGATACGCACGTCCGGGCGAGGTCGGCGCAGATGTGTGCCATCTCAACCTGCACAAGACATTCTGCATTCCACATGGTGGGGGCGGCCCCGGTGTCGGCCCCATCGCCGTCGCCGAGCATCTCGTGCCATGGCTGCCGGGACATCCGGTCGTGTCACCGTTGAAGGGCGATGCGCAGGGGATCGAACCGGTTGCAGCAGCGCCGTGGGGCAGCGCGAGCATTCTTCCGATTTCGTGGATGTACTTGCAGATGATGGGGGATGCCGGGCTTGCAGACGCATCCGCCCGGGCTGTGCTGGCCGCCAACTACATGGCCAAGCGGCTCGAAGGTCACTACGACGTGCTGTTCCGAAACGATGCTGGACGCTGCGCCCACGAGTTCATCATCGACCTGCGGCCCTTCGATGCCTCCGCTGGTATCAAGGCCGATGACGTCGCCAAGCGACTCATGGATTATGGGTTCCATGCGCCGACGATGTCCTGGCCGGTCCCTGGCACGCTGATGATCGAGCCAACCGAGAGCGAGTCACTGGCTGAACTTGACCGCTACTGCGAGGCACTCATCACCATCCGCGCCGAGATCGCGGCGATCGAGTCCGGCGATGCAGATCGCGATGACAATGTTCTCAAGAACGCGCCGCACTCGGTGGTGATGGTCACAGCAGACCAGTGGGCACACCCCTACAGCCGCGAACAAGCGGCTTGGCCGCTGCCATGGCTGCGAGATCGAAAATTCTGGCCGCCCGTCGGCCGGGTGGACAATCCCCATGGCGATCGCAACCTGATCTGCACCTGCGCCGGAATGGACGAGATCTGATCAGTCCAGAATGCGAAGTTTGATGGTTTCTTCAAGTTGCGTGATGCGTGTTTCGAGCGCCGGATCGGTGACCGCGTCGATATCGAGAATGACGTAGGACAGATCGCCCGAACTCTGGAGGTACTCGGCGTGGATATTGGCGCCCGCATCGGCGATGATGGCGTGCAGACTGCTGAGGACCCCGGGAACGTTGCGGTGGAAGTGCAGAATTCGCGAGTGCGATGGACCGTGGCTGGGAAGATCGACTTCGGGAATGTTGACGGAAGTTGTCGTGGTTCCCGTGCTTGCGAATCTGGCGAGTTTGGTGGCCACATCGACGGCGATCTGCGCCTGTGCTTCTTCGGTGCTGCCGCCGACATGAGGGGTCAGAATGACATTGGTCGCGCCCGCGAGCGGGCACGAGAAGTCACCCTCGTTCGATCCAGGCTCTTCGGGGAAGACATCGAGGGCGGCACCGCCGATGTGTCCAGACTCGATGGCTGCAGCAAGCGCCGAGAGGTCGACGACGCTTCCACGGGCGTTGTTGATGAGCGAGGCGCCGGGCCTCATCTTTTTCAGCTCCGCCGCTCCAATGATGTGGTGCGTGCTGGGGGTGGCCGGTACATGCAGCGTCACAACATCGGACTTTTCAAGCAAGTCGCTGAGCGACTTGCAGGGCTGCGCGTTGCCAAGCGGCATTCGGGGAAGGATGTCGTAAAACAACACCCGCATTCCGAGCGCTTCTGCGAGGACTGATATCTGAGAACCAATATGTCCGTATCCGACGATGCCGAGTGTACGGCCTCGAACCTCGTGCGCGCCCGAGGCGGACTTGCGCCATTGGCCGCTGTGCAGTTGCATGGATCGGTCGAAGAGCCGCCGGTGCAGGGCGATGATTTCAGAGAGGGTCATCTCAGCGACACTTCTGGTATTGGAGAAGGGGGAGTTGAAGACGGTGATGGCCCGCGTTGCAGCGGCGGTGAGATCAACCTGATTCGTTCCGATGCAGAAGCAACCGATTGCTTCGAGGTTCTGGGTGGCAGCGAGCACCTCGTCGGTCACCTTGCTCTTCGACCGGAGTCCAAGGAACCGAACTTCCTGGA
>DOVP01000150.1:0-1505 GCA_003520025.1 Phycisphaerales bacterium | reverse complement strand
GAGGCCCGCATCCGTGAGGACTTCCTCGGCATTCGGGTGGATCTTCTCAAGCAGCAGTACGTCCGGTGTACTCACGTCAGGCTCCTTGCAACAGTCTGAGAACAGCTTCGCCAGCGTCATCGCTCAGGGCCGCCGCGTCGATTCCATTCCCGACCGCCCGCCGCATCCATGCATCGGGTGTGACCGCGCCAATGGAACAGATTCGGTGGGTTTCGCGAGAGAGATCGCGATGTTGCACGTGCTGCCGGATCTGGTGGCTGATGATGTGACCGAGGGCATAGTCGGCCAGATAGAGCGGATAGCCGATCATGTGCTGGTAGGCGGCGAGTGTCGCGTGCTTGTCGGGACCGAGATAGGGTTCGAAGTGCGTGCTCCACAATTCCGATGCAATCTTCAGGACTTGCGTCCTGAGCGATTCGGCATCGGCCTCTGGGTTGGCGTAGAGCCATCGCCAGACATGCAGTTCAAGGAGCGCCGGGCCGGCGATCTGGCAGGCATCGAGCATGGTTTGCGCGATGGTGCAGTCGGCGGCGTGGTTGTCCTCGTCGAGTCCGAGTATGCGCGGGGCGAGCGTCTGATAGAGAAAGGCGAAGGCCTCGGTGCACGCCGTATTGGGGACGCCGCGAAGGGCGGGGCGAGGGACGAAATGCGTCGAGATGAGTTGCTCGAGGTTGTGGCCGAGTTCGTGCATGGCCGTATCGAAGCCGTCCCAGCCGAGTTCATGGTCAAGGCTGTTGGTTCGCAGCCACGCCTTGTACTCCGGGAGGTAGGGGCGCATCGCGTGACCAGCGCCGCGAGCGATCTCGACCTGAACACGGTTGCCGAGGAAGTCGGCTGCGCCGCCGGGGTAGCCGAGACTTCGAAGCAAGTCTGGAAGTGCCAGTTGCAGGCCGCGGTGATCTCCATACCGATCGCGCACCATCGCATCCAATTCTTCTACCGCCGGCGACGGGATCAACTCGTCGAAGTAGATGTCATGGGCTTCGAGTGGTCGGCCCAGTCGGGAGGCGACCAGTTCCATCAGTGGCTTTCTGGTTGGTGACTCGAGCAGATCCAGCAGCAGGCGCTCGACATCCGCTTCTGGGATCTCCCGTTGGAGGTCGAACTTGCGGGCCATGGCGGTGGGATGGTCGGAGTGATGTTCGTCATAGGCCCGCGCGACCGTGAACATGTCCAGCCACCGCTCATATCGCTCCAGTCCCACGAAATCGGTGGCAGGCTGTCCGCCGATGGTGTTGGCAGCCGGATCCCAGTCCTCGGTGGAGGAACCATCCATCACCGCTTTGGGAATGGTGCCGTCGATGTGCCGACCCATCACCCACATCAAAGTCCGTTGCCGTGGCAGTCCATCGTCATCGGCGTATCCACCACGGAGTTCTTCGCGAATGATCCAGTGTGCGAGCAGTTTTCGGTCGGACTCGAACGGCCTGCGTCCATCAGGTGTCACGAGCGTGCCGACAGGAACATGGAAGTCGGACACGAAGGTGTCGGCGCGGTGTCCGAGT
>DOVP01000194.1:987-4697 GCA_003520025.1 Phycisphaerales bacterium | reverse complement strand
AGATCCCCCATCACTTTGTCCGGCCTGCCCAGATAGCGGCTTGGCCATTGTGAAGAAGTCAATGATCCGACCATCTTGGTCGAACGCGCGAACCTCGAAGACCTTGTCGCTCGCGGTCACAATGCAAAAATGATGCCCACGGAATTTCTGGGCGGTGAACCATGTGCGGGTCGGCGCAAAGTCCTCCAAGCTCCCTCCCCCACCGCCCGTGGTCACATAGGTCACACCGCTGGCCTCATCTACCTTGCCCGCTCGAATCGGCCAGGTTCGCTCATAGACATGGATGTGTCCGTTGAAGACAACGTCCACGCCGTGCTGCTCATACAGCGGCACCAAATGCTTGCGAATCGCCTGATCGCCGTGTGTTGAGTCGCCCTCCCATGTATTTCCATAATCATTGCTGTCGGACGTATACGCGGGCTGATGATGCTGCACGACCTTCCACGCCGCATCGGATTGCTGCAGCGCCGACTCCAGCCACTGGTACTGATCAGATGCGGGCGACACGTCTTTATTGGTGTCGAGTACGAATACGTGCACGTCCCCCCAGCGATAGTCGTAGAAGTACTCCTCGCCGGGCAGTGAGAAGTAGTCGTAATACAACTGCGCATCCCGCTCGTGATTGCCAAGCGTGGGATAGATCGGAAATCTGCCAAGCAAGTCCCCTGTTGAACCAAAGAACTCGTGCACCCATTCCCGCTTGACCGTCCCTGTTCCAACCAGATCGCCGCAGTGCATGACGAAGTGAGGGCGGTGCGACCACGCGAACGCTGACATCATGTGGGTAACGGCTGGATTGTTCTGTGTATCACCAACGACGATGAACCCAGCCGGGGTATCTGGCCTGATCATGGTCTGAAAGGTCAGTAACTCGCTCTGTACAGTCTCGTTGCCATCCAAACCAAGTACGCGGTAGAAGTAGTTCGTTTCCGGCAAAAGCCCCTCGACCCTGACTTCGTGCATCAATGACGGCGTTTGGACAACGACACGGTTACCCAACGCGGCAGTTCGTCCGTATTCCACGATGCCGCTGGTCGGACGAGTCGTCTCCCACATGATCGTGATGCCCTGCGGGGCCGTCGCCTGGAGATACGGCCCCACCAGAATGTGAAGAGGCACCGCGGGCACCGGCTGGTTTCGCATGCTTGGGTAGGCCGCAAGCAGGTCACCAATCTCATCCTCTCCAAACGCCCGATTATGGATACGGATGTGCTGCACCGCGCCCATGTGCGGGTTGTGCTCGTTGTCATCGAGGTAGGCGCCGATTGCCATCCTGCCACGGTCTGGATACCGAATGGCTCCGGATTGCTCCTCCGAGCTTGCAACCTGCTTGCCATCAATCCAAAGGCTCATCACTGTGCCGTTGTACATCCCCGCCACGTGGTACCAGCGATCAAGGCTGAACGGTTCGGGTGATGTGAGGTAGGTCAGGAGTCCATCTTCATCGACCGTATCCGCCCCGGAAAGCGCAAAGCAGAATCGATCACCACGGTAACCAAGCAGCCACCCCTCCTCGGCCGAGCCGTTGTCTTGAATGAGCCCTGCGATCGCGCCCCACTCTTGCTGCGCATGGACGCTGACCCAGGCCGATATTGTGATGTCCTTCTCCGGAACGTGCGCCGCGAGATCGGCGACCCCTCCCGCGACAACTCCGGAAGTGGATCCATCGAGCATCAGACATACACCGTGCGGCCCCGACACCAACTCGGCCTCGCCGAGTCCGCTCACGTGCAGCCGCCCACGGGCTTCCGCCATGTCGCCATCATGCAGATGAGATGGGTGGAAGATCCACTGCTGCTGCAGGGACGGGTCGGGTGCCGCGTCTGTGTCGTGGAATCCAAGGAAGACGCCGATCAGAATCGTGGTGAATAGCATGGGTGAAGGCTACCAAGCACCTCCTAGGCAGGGCAATCAACCCCGTCGCTGACTCCATGAATCACACAGCCCCTTTCTCGCAGGAGAAAGGGGCTGCATGTGAAATCATGTTCAGGACAGAACGATCAGGGACATCCGCCCCAGGCACCGACCACCACGAGGATGTCATCGGTATTGACGACGCCGTCTCCGGTGACGTCCGACGAGCAACCGCTCGTGCAGCCGAATCCGGCAATGACCGCGAGCAGGTCATCGGTACCGACATCACCAGACCCGTCCAAGTCACCTGCGCAGGGTTCGCTGACATTGCTGTCAATAGCGCTGATGACGATGTCATCGATGTTCCAGCCCGAGTACGCATAGGCACCACTGGCCCCTATGGCATGGGTCCACCGCAGATACACCGTTGACTCGCCGTCGGCATCGCCGGAGATGTCGTACTCCTGCATACTCCACGAATTCTCGGCAATCTCGGAACTGCTGCTGTTCTCCCACAGGGTGGTCCACGAGGATCCTGTATTGGAGATCTCGAACTTCTCAATCACGTAGAGTTGGTAGTCGCAGTTCAGCCATCGCTGGAATGAGACACTGGTATCGGAGTAGTTTGAGCAGTCGATGGCCGATGTCGTAAGGGACCACGGCCCGCCGACAGTAAGGCTGTAGTCGCCGTTCAAGTTGACGCCGATGACGTTGCTGCCAGTCGCGCCTGAGGAAGGATCGGCATTCCCATGCTGCGATCCACCCTGCCCGGTCGGCTGACCAAAGTTCCACTCGCCTGTCATGCTCCAACCCGGATCAGAATCCAGGTCCCATTCGAGCACCGGCACAGGGGTTCCAACGTTGACGGAAATACCCTTGGTGGCGTCGCCATCGTGGCTGTCGAGATTGGCGAAGTCAAGCGTGATTTCATGCAACCCGTTCGGCAACGAGTTGGCGCCACCGTTGAGGCTGGCGGACACGATGACCTCGCCGCCAACAGGAATGCTGCCCGAAGTTGGCCCGAAGTCGAGCCAAGCCGCGCCTCCCGAAACCGAGAAACTGATCGGCGCGTCCTCGTGATTGCTCAGCACGAACTCACACGAGTCAGGCGTGAATGGTCCCCCTGTGGGCCCTTCGGCAGCGAACCCGCTGCCAGTAACCCGCATTCCGGTGGGAGGGGTCGCCAGTCCGACGATCACAAGAGATGGGTCGCCGAAGATTGTCCACGTATCAAACATGTCAACGCCGCCACTGCCATACTCATCCATCATCTGACAGGAGCCGGCATAACTCAATACACCAAAGGTTGTGTATGTTTCGGCGGTATATCGATCATAGGTTTCATCCTGGGCACACATGGGCGGTGCCCATGACTGATTGATCGTCGATGCATAGATCCCGATCGCGCCGGATGGGGCACCACCATGGGTTGCTCGCATCCACGCCTCGGCAAAGCACGTCCCGGCGTTGTATTCGCCGTTGACGCACGCCACAGAGTTGATCCATGGAAGCATGTCGACGTTGGTCAACCCGTCCACATCACCGTTGCAGAGCATCGCGCCGCTGGCAAAGCAGGTGGTGCTACCGTGGCCGCAGTGAGCAACGGTGCCCACGCCGGAGTTCACCAGATCGACGCCTTGCTGCACCGTGCCGCCGGAATCGGTAATCAACTGCGTATAGGTGTACCCCTGCTCGATTAGTTGAGTGAGGATGTTCCCGACATGTTGATCGTCAGTCTCGCCGTCATCACCAGGTCCCTGAGTCGAACTGTTGCCCCACGCCCGCCAGTACTCCGGCCGCTGTGTCCAACCGTCTTGCTCATAGGCAATGGTCCGCTCAACCTGAGTATCAACATC
>DOVP01000194.1:0-609 GCA_003520025.1 Phycisphaerales bacterium | reverse complement strand
GCTGTCAACTTGGAATACTTGGGGTCGGAGAGGCCATTGTCCGCCGCAGTCTCGGCGGAGATGTGCTCTGCGTCACCCACCAGCAGGACATAGCAGAGATCCGAACTGGCATAACGAGAATTGATGAAACTCTTGATTGCGGCGGGCGTATTTCCGATCTCGGAGATCCCAACCACATCGGTTGCAATGCCGACACTGTTCTTGTGGTCCACCAGCGGCTGAATGTTGGCAAGCCACGGATCGTGGCAAATCACCAGCATGTCGCCGGTATGGTCCAAGGCATCGTATCGACGAGCCGGATAGTTCAGAAAGTGGGCGTCGTAAAGAGCCTCGAACGAGGCATTGTCTCGGTGTGTATCAAGACTGATCTGATCAAGAACATTCTTCTTGCTCGTTCCGACGGTATCGACGGACACGGTCACGTCGGTCCAGACGCGAAGCGTTTCGCTCGCGGGGTTCCACTGGATCGGATTCACTGTCAACACTACGCCGCGGACGTTGCGAATGATGTGAGGCTCCGCGACTTCGGCGATCGATGCTGGCCAGAATCCGGCCGAGTTGTAGACCTTCCCAAAGGTGTAGGAAACCGTTGCCGGATCGATGGACCGA
>DOVP01000005.1 GCA_003520025.1 Phycisphaerales bacterium | reverse complement strand
TGAGATCATCCAAGTCCGTATCGCCATCGCCATTTGCATCGGGACATTCGGGGGGGCATTCGTCACTGATGGTGTTGGTGTTGTCGATATGTCAGACCCGGCCTACGCCCTGGGCATCGATGGTGACCGCAGGCAATCCGTCGGCATGTGTCTCCCCGGTGAACGTGAGTTGCTTGTCTCCCGTGTCGAGATCGTGCTCGTTGTAGGTTCCCGCTTCGATCAAGATGGTGTCGCCATCGACCGTGTTTGGATCATCGATGGCATCTTGGATCTTGTTGAAGTCGTCCGGAACAGTAATCGTACTGGCACTTGTGACAGAACATACCGCAGCGATGATGCAGATCGAGAGAAACGCGTCGGTCAAGTATCTCATGGAGTACCTTTCTTGATTATGCAGTGTGGCACACAAACTCCGCGTGATTGAAACCGGGAATCCATCTGTGAGAATCGACGTACACGCGGCCTACTCCGTATAGGGCCGTGGCAGCAAAAATATGTGACGCTTTATCTTGTTTCGTTCCAAAGTCCCCTGCTACGGGGCAGAGGCACCGGGTATCTGATAACGCACCCTGTTTGCGATCGCATCTGCGGTCGGCTGCCGGGAAGCAATGGGGCCCCGGGCATCAAAAATGGTGTGGCATCCAGCAGCGTATGTACGTGCAGATCGTCAGCAGGGCCCGTAGGCAGCGACGCACTCGAGTAGATCATTGACATCCACCAGACCATCGTCGTTGACGTCGGCAGAGTCATCCTGCGTGCCCCACCAGGCGATGATCGCAAGAAGATCATTGATGCCCGTGACACCATCGCCATCGACATCAGTCGGGCAGGTGTTCGGCTCGGTGATGGTGTACCTGCCCACATATGTCTGCCAACCAAAGTTCTGGCTGTACTCTGCGACATACCAGAAGGTCGTGTCATCAACGGGGTCGACGGTCATATCGAAGTAGTCGCCATAGCGACCATCGACACCATGTGTACCGGTGGCCGTTTCGGTCAACAAGTCCATCGACCCGAGCGGGTCATCGCTGCTTCGTCCAGTGACTTGGACTGACGGCACGTCATCAACAGCACATTTGCCTACCGCGACCGCGATATCACCATACATGTTCGCGGCGATCGCAGGAAAGTAGGTGTCGCCGGGCGGTCCCGGGCCGGCCACCGTGTTGATGTCGCCACTCTGGTACAGCACCGGGTTCGTTGGCGTATTCACATCGATGTCATACCAGCGGGCACAGGTTGCATCCGGTCCATTCGCGATTGCGTGACAGGTATAGAGATGCTCATCCCGCCAAAGCACATTCAGTATGCGACCATCGAGCGTATCGAGCACTCCGCCCGGGTTGGGGGCTCCCGGTGGGGGGCTCTGCTCGGGAACCGCTACGTTGGAACTCGAAACCGTCGGGCTTGTATGGTCAAGAATGCGGGAAATTCGCAGCGATGTACTGTTGCGACGTGAAACGAAGAAAGCGAGAGGGGTTTCGCCGTAGTGCTGGGCGCATTGGACCGAGGCGTGCCCGCCCTTGCGGACATCGTGAATAATCGCGGTGTCGCCAGTGAGCATCGGCGCCTTTTCAATCGTTCGGTACAGAACTCCTCCCCAGCCACTGTTGTCATCGAGGCCGAAGAGATTTCCGCTCACATAGAAGGCATCGGTATCGAACCCGAGCCCCGGGTAGTCAACCCAGTGCTGCTCGCTTCCATTCTGCACCACGGCCCACGTGCGATATTTGTACCAGACGCCGTTGGGATCACTGTCATCACTGATGGCCAGTGTGATCCATGCTTCTTCTGTGTCGCTGTAGACTTCAAGCGCAAGCACCACGAATCGTTCTGCCACCGGATCGTAGAAACACTTCGGGTCGAATGTGAATGAACCAGCGCCCACATCCTCGAAGAAGCCGGGGCTTCCTGTGGAGTCCAGAAGGGCGGCGAATTGTTCGGTTCCCGTTTCCTTGTCATACCAGGCAATCGCCATGTTGACGGTGACGAGCACGTGGTCGGGGCCAACGGCAAGAGACGGATCCGGCGGTGTCCAAGCGGTCTGCAGGATGGATTCAAATCCCCAGATATTTCCACCCCGGCCCAGATTCTCCAGGCCACCAGGTCGAAGATCATTCGGCATGCCGCTGTCATCGACAATTGGTTTTTGGGATTTGTGCGGGGGGAGAAGTTTGCCGGGTCGTTCCGTCGGACCTTCCCACGGCGATTCGAGTTGGTGCTGACGAGCAAACGTGGAAGTATCGATGAGCGTGGGCTCACAGGTCCACGTGGCAGCCACGTTGTCTTTGGTCACATCAATCAAGGGAACATTGGTTGGGCGTGGTTGTCCGGTACTCGGAGACCACCCGAGCGGCCAGTCCGGGCCGGCACTTATCGGTGGGGCCGGCACGTGATGCGGTACGGCACACCCCGTCAAGAACACCATCAGGCTTGTGATCAGTCGCTGCATTTGATGGGGTACTCCTCTGCGCCTATCCCACGCACAGCCTACAGCATGGTTTGATGGTGTCTACACGCAGTTGTCATCAGCCACATGGAAAGCGGCTATTTCACGGAAATCGAGGGGGATTTTTCTCCCGCGACCCCGGCAGTCTCATTATCCCTACCGAGTGTCTTGCCATGAGTTTCATCGTCAGCACACGCGATCGGTGCAGTGTCGATTGCAACTTGAACAAGCGGTGTTGTATGGATCGACTGCGCCCCTTCGATGCTCCGCAGGGGGATCGAACTACTCGGCGGCGCTGTTTGCCGATGGATCTTGCAAAACATCAGTCGGAGAGCCCATCCCAGAGTTCGGCGGATGTTCTGTGTGTTGCCGAGCATTCCGAATATCTGCGCAGCAATAGGTTTGTCGCCCACCGCGGTCTTCTTCGTAAGTGCCATGAGAAGCCACCATGGATTATAAAAATAGGAGTAGCTTGCAAGGATGTTGAGTTGTTTGGTCCAAGGACGTTTGGCATGCGAGGAGATCACATAGTTGCCATCGTGCATGTACGGATCGACCCGCCTGCCACCGACACGTTCAAACACCTGCTTTGATGTGAACGTTTCGTGGTACAACTTGCTTCCAGGTGACGGGACGATCATCAGAATCTGCAGGGATACGGCGCCAGCTTTGCGAAGAAGTTTGACCTGATTGAGTAGCCCGTAGTGACCGCCCCACGTGTAGAGCGGTTGTGAGTCGTGATGCATCATCATCGGCATCGGACAGATGCCGGCGTCGCGGAGTTTTCGGAAGGCCTCTGTTGTCTTGTCGACACTCTGTCCCTTCTTGACGAGCGTGGCGGTGAGATCTTCGACGCCGATCCAGAGGGCCCTGCACCCAGCCTCCCGCATGAGCGGAAGGTGTTCCTTCATCTTGAGTGTGTCATGAATCGTGACTTCCGTAGCCCATCGAACTCTGGAACTGAGTCGTGACCCTCCGGTCTCCGTGCGGGCTAGGGTCTCGGCGATCTGCAGTGCGCGATCGTGGTTATTGAAGAAGTTGTCGTCCGTTCCGAAGAAGTGGCGATGGCCGAACTCGGTGTTGATTCGGTGCATCTCATCCGCGATCCGCTCCGGGCTCTTTGCCCGGTTGTGCCTCTGGTTGTAGGCGGGGATCGGGCAATATGGGCATGCAAATTTGCAGCCGAACGTCATCACGAGCGAACTGATTGGTGAGTGCTTGCGCACCCGGTCTGCTGGAAGCGGATCGGATGCGAGGATCGACTTGCGGCTGGGTGGCTCAAGAATGCGGTAGCCAAGCACCGGATGTGGCAACTCGTCAAGATCACTCAGTAGGCGTTGGATACCAGTGTCGATCAACTGCTCCGCAACGCCATCCTGCCTGCCGAGTGGATACACAAGGCCCGGGATCTCATCCAGATCGCCGGCGTCGCGCGCTCGAACAAAGGCGGATCGCATCGACTCGCCCTGACTGCGGGTTGAGAGGATGACTTCCAGCAGGCTGAGAAATACATACTCCTCACCAGTGACTGCGATGTCGGGACCTGCAGGATCGTTTGGATCATCACTGAATACTTTGAAGGGCTCATACAAAGCGTGCGATCCGCCGACGATGATGAGCGGGCGATGGTGCGGATCGATCCGGCGTGCATCACGAACCAACGCTTTGCAGGCGGCTTCGTGCATTCCCATGGATGAGACCATGAAGAGGTCTGGAACGCGTCCATCGAGTTGCATCTGTGATGGGCGAAAGCGGCGGTTCCACTGCTGTAGGACCAATCGTGTTTTTTCAAATCCGGTATCGATCAGCGCCGAACCGATGGCTCGAATGCCGGCAGGTGCCATTCGCGTGTCTGCGAAGATGAATGGGAGCATCCTGGTTCGATGATCGAAGGCGCAGGCCACCACGGTGGTCAGGTCATGGTGGCGGCTCATGCCTCTGAGGCGATGGCGAAGTTCCGTCATGGCTCCTGGGGCAATGAGTTGATCGCCAGCAGACCGCCGTGGAAGTTCCAAGTGTTGATGCTCCAAAGGGACTTCCAAAAGGGAGATCCGTGGGGATGGTATGAGAGATGGGCCTACAGCATGGTTCGATGGTGTCTACACGCAGTTGTCATTGCCTGCAGGGAAAGCGGCTGTTTCACGGAAATCAAGAAGGAATTTCCCCACACAGCCGTCCGATCACTGGATGAGCAGTTGCCCAGAGTCTCATTGAATTGTAGCGGGGTAGCTTGGATTACCTGTTCGCAAGCAAGAATCAGGCGAGAACGACCACGTATCCGATCAGGCCCACAAGTGAGATCAGAGATTTGTTTCGACGATGGCCATCCCACTCCGATGTTCGCCGATAGAGACGGATGAGGCTCAGGGCAATCATGGTCAAGGCCAACGCGATTCCGATTATCGCGGCGACCGTAGATGCGCCCCGATTTGGGATGTGGAAACCTATCGTGCTGATGAGCAACAGCATGAACAACACCCCCAGCAAGATGCCGGACGGAAACCAGTAGGGTCTGGGGTGTTGCCAGAAGGACCTTTTTCGCCGGTGGTTTCTCCATGCGCGATGCCAGAAGCCAAGTCGCCGCATGTTCAACTCATCTCCTTGCTGCTCCAACAAAGCAGGATTCTAAACGACCCTGGTGGCATCAGAGCCGATTTTTCTTGCATCCCTCCAGATGCTGTGGTGCAATGATCAGACGAGGGCAGAGCCGATGTCGAGATGGATTGCAATATGTGCCGTGACGGTTGGATGCCTGGTGGTGGCTGGGCATGGCGATGTGGTCAACGAGGACTTCAAACTTCTTGCAAGTGACGGCGCGGAGGACGACTACTTCGGCGAATCCGTCTCCATCTCCGGCGACGCGGCGGTGATCGGCTCGCCCTTTGATGATGACAACGGCGTCATCTCCGGCTCGGCGTACATCTACCGCTCCGATGGAAGCGGTTGGGTCGAGGAAGCCAAACTTCTCGCCAGTGACGGGGCAACAGGCGACCGCTTCGGGGAATCCGTCTCCATCGATGGTGATACGGTGGCGATCGGGGCGTACAGCGACAGCAACGATGGCAACGGAACCGACTCTGGCTCGGTGTACGTCTACCACTTCAATGGAAGCCAGTGGGTCCAGATCACCAAACTTCTTGCCGCTGACGGGCAGGTGAACGACTTCTTCGGCTGGTCCGTCTCCATCTCCGGCGATGCGATGGTGATTGGAGCATGGGGCGACGATGACAACAGTTACAACTCCGGTTCGGCATACATTTTCCGGTTCGACGGCGAGCAATGGATCGAGGAAGCCAAACTCCTTGCAAGTGATGGGGCGTACGCCGATCACTTCGGCGAATCTGTTTCCATCTCTGGAGACACGGTGCTGATCGGGGCGCACGCAGACACTGACAACGGTTTCGAATCCGGTTCGGCATACGTCTACCGCTTCGACGGAAGCGGGTGGGTCGAGGAAGCCAAGTTGCTTGCCAGCGACGGGGAGGCAAACGCCCGGTTCGGCTACTCCGTCTCCGTCTCCGACAATACGGCGGTGATCGGGGCGAAGTCCGGCGACTGGTCCGCCTCGGCGTATGTCTATCAATTTGACGAGAGCGAGTGGGTCGAAGAGACCAAACTTCTTGTCGGTGACGGAGTGGCTGGCAACTGGTTCGGCAACACCATCTCCATTTCCGGCAACACGGTGGTGATCGGGGCATGGGGCGAGGATGGCAGCGACAGCAACTGCGGCTCAGCGTACGTTTACCGCTCCGATGGAAGTGGGTGGGTCGAGGAAGCAAGGCTTCTTGCCAGTGACGGCGCGGAGTGGGATGAGTTCGGCTACGCCGTGTCCACCGATGGCGACACGGTGGTGATCGGGGCGTACCGTGACGGCACCGACGATTTTGGATCGGCGTATGTCTTTGAACTCGGCGACGATGATTGTCCTGCTGATGTCACCAACGACGGCGTTGTCGGCGTGGACGATGTTCTCGCCGTCGTCTCAGCCTGGGGCACCAGTGATCCGGATGCCGACATCGACGGCAACGGTACCGTCGGCACCGATGACTTGCTCGCCGTACTCAGCGGCTGGGGGTTGTGCGAGTAGATCCTTGGAACAATTTCCAGCACGGTTTGTTCAACCTACGATTAGGGCCGGGGCGACGTTGGTAAAAACAGCGAAATCGTTGCAGGTGCAAGCACGTACAACGATATGCGCGTTGGCGCAGATGCGCCGAATAATGGAGCCGGGGGGATTCGAACCCCCGTGCCTTCTGAGACAACCATTGAGTGTGCAAAGAGATGCGAACCTGACCTACGAAAGGTGGCGCAGAATCCGGCGCACTGTCAGCGGGACGAGGCGCTGCGATACTTGGTGGAGAGGTGGACGGAACTTCCAGTAGATACTCAAGCGGCCATCCTCGCGATTGTCA
>DOVP01000022.1:5325-6028 GCA_003520025.1 Phycisphaerales bacterium | reverse complement strand
CGCCCAATCGGGCAGCGGGCGGTGGTCACCAGCGGTCAGAACCTTCCGAACTTCCTGAACAATGCGGTGCCCCTGCGCAGCCAGTACCGCCAGTGCCGCGGCTCCGGCATCCAATTCCTCGGCCTGTGGGCCGTGACCCGGCACTCCCCGAATCGGGCCGGCCGCCTGCTGAGCGAACACGATCAGCGTTTCGAAGGCCTCGATGCCCGCCTCCACAGCAACTTTCCACTTCGCTGTTGCCTGCGGATCGAGGGCTCGCAGATCCGCCAGCACCGACTCCCATCCGATCACACTGGCTGGATTGGTTGGATCCAGACGCTGCACCGACACGTTTGGCGCGGCACGGGCGAATTGACTGAGTACCTCATCGATCTGTCGAAGGATGGCAGGATCCACCTGCTGCTCGGCGAGCATGATGGAAATTCGCCAATCGCCGTCCAGATTCTCCAGCAGCGACATGGTTCGAGGACTCAGCGAGTAATCGCGTGACTTGGTTGCATCAGCATGCCAGCGAACGGTGGGTTTCAGCGCGATCGCGTTGAATCCGATCAACAGAACGAACAGCCCGCACAGCCCAATGGCCAAGGCAACGCGGGACTTACCGATCCGAAGTACGACGCCTGCGCCGATGAGCATGACGATGGTGACACTCACGAAATATGCCACGTTCGCGGAATCAACGAGTCCCATCGTGAAGTCGGAG
>DOVP01000022.1:4671-5162 GCA_003520025.1 Phycisphaerales bacterium | reverse complement strand
GCGCGATCGCGTTGAATCCGATCAGCAGGATGAACATCCCGCACAGCCCAATGGCCAAAGCAGCGCGGGACCTGCCGATCCGCAGCACGGCACCTGCGCCGATGAGCATGACGATGGTGACACTCACGAAATATGCCACGTTCGCGGAATCGACGAGTCCCATCGTGAAGTCGGAGAGCCGCTGCAGCGGATCGAACTCAATCAAAGTTCCCCGCCACGTGGGGCCAAGTACTTTTGGCAGTGCCAATTCCAATACAACGGAAACAAGAATCCATCCGATGCAAGTCACCAAGAAGGCAACCGCCTGACTCGACACCAGCGTGCTGGCCAGTATTCCCGATGCCAGCACCGCCCCACCAAGCAGGATCAGGCCGAGGTAGCCGCTGCCGACTTCACCCAGATCCGGCCTGCCGTAGACCTCCAGCAAGATCACCTGAAGCAACGTCGGCAGCACCAGCACAAGCAGAATGCCCATCGCCCCAAGCCACTTT
>DOVP01000022.1:0-4651 GCA_003520025.1 Phycisphaerales bacterium | reverse complement strand
GAGCCGCTGCAGCGGATCGAACTCCACCAAAACTCCCCGCCATGTGGGGCCAAGTACCTTTGGCAGTGCCAATTCCAATACGACGGAAACAAGAATCCATCCGATGCAAGTCACCAGGAAGGCGACCGCTTGACTCGACACCAGCGTGCTGGCCAGTATCCCCGATGCCAGCACCGCCCCACCAAGCAGGATCAGTCCGAGGTAGCCGCTGCCGACTTCGCCCAGATCCGGCCTGCCGTAGACCTCCAGCAAGATCACCTGAAGCAGCGTCGGAAGCACCAGCACAAACAAGATGCCCATCGCCCCAAGCCACTTTCCTGCGATGACATCCCAAGCCGAGCATGGGCTCGACTGCAGAAGCGCCAGCGTGCCGCGGCGACGCTCCTCGCAGATGCTTCCCATGACGATGGCAGGGCCGGCGAGCAACAGGAAGATGGCATTGAAACCGATGACTGCACGCACACTCGCCGGATACCCCGCATGGAAGACGGACTGCATGAAGACAAGCCCAGATCCGAACAGAAAGAGCGCCGGGACAATCCACCCTGCAGGCGCGAGATAGAAGGCGCGAAGTTCTCGCCACGCGATGGTCGACATTCGCCTCATGTCGATTCCTTCGCAAGAACACTGCGAACCCACTGGTCCAGTGATCGTGATTCGCCACTGAGCGTGCGAAGCGCCCCACCTGCGTGTGAGACGGCCTTGAAGATCGCCTCACGTGGATCACCATCCACTTCACACCGCAGCCGCGTCCACGGCGGCTGGCTTGGCAAGAGGTCGATGGCCTGAACGCCGTCGACGCGGGCAAGCACCGCCGCTGCGTCAATGTCTCGCACTTCGACAATCAGGGTGTCGCCATCACCGCGAAGCGACTGCACTGAATTCGATGCGAGCAGCCGGCCGTTGCCGATGACGAGTAGATCGTCGCACACCTCGGCCGCTTCCCCGAGTTGATGGGTCGAGAACAGAATCGCGCGGTCTTCGGCGAGTTCACGGAGCAGCCCCCGGAAGACACGCTGCTGAACCGGATCCAGTCCTGTGCCGGGCTCATCCAGGATGAGCACGGCTGGATCGTGCACGATCGCGGCGGCAAGCGCCACCCGCTGACGGTACCCACGGGAGAGGTGCCCGACGAGACGGCGAGACACCTCAATCAGTCCACAGTCACCGAGGACCTTCTGAATCCGGCGGCGGGCATCACCACCGAAGAGCCCCGCTCGGAACCGCAGATACTCAAGCACCCGAAGCTCATCGCACGCGGGGGCGGCTTCGGGAAGCCAGCCGAGCATGGCGTGGGCGGCCCGAGGATCGACAGCCACATCGATGCCGCCGATGGTGGCCCGTCCCTCGCTTGGCGGCAGCACACCGCTGAGCATCCGCATGGTCGTCGTCTTGCCAGCACCGTTGGGGCCGAGGAAGCCGGCGATTCGACCTCGTTCGATCTCGAAACTGATGTCGTCGACCGCGGTCAAAGTGCCGAATCGTTTTGTCAGATGGTGGGCTCGAATCATCCGATCAGGGGAACTCCCGGCGTTTCTGTTCGCTCAAACGGGGCAAACAGGATCGTTTTGCAACTTGTGCTTGGTGTCGCGGCGAATCGCTTGTCACGCCACCAAGATGGGGTAGGCTTCCCCGGGGTCGTTATTGAGGGGTCCACATATGGACCAGAATGTTCGATCATCCAAACGCTCCGGGGCACCAACTGGCGGTGACTACGCCCCCGAAGCCATCATCGCAGCGGCGGCAGATGCCGTGGTCATTATCGGGCAGGATAGTGAGATCGTGTGGGCCGACGCGAGGTTCGCCTCCCTGCCCATCTCGGTGCAGGATAGGTGCCGGCAGTGGTGTAGTTCGGTGGATGAATCGAACTTGCGGACCCACGTCGAGGGGGCCAGCCACTGCTTTGAGGTCGCCATCAGGCCCATGGCCGACGGAATGCGATGCTGCCTGCTCACCGAAACGACATCGGAGCAAGCCGCACAACTTCGGATGAGCGCCATCGACGCCTCGGGCATGATGATGCTGCACTTTGATCGCGATGAGATTTCGCAACTCACGGTAGCGGATCGACTGCAACTGCTCGAGCGGCGGATCATCGAAAGCGTCAAACGGGAGCTCAAATTCGACAACTTCGAAATCAGACTGCGCTCGCCCGGATCGGACCGATTGGAGTTGGTGATCTCGGAGAACCTCTCTCCGATGCGAATTGGCGAGTCGATTTCGGCAAGCGAAACCGGAAACGGTATCTCGGGTTGGGTAGCCGCCACAGGTCGCTCCTATGTCTGCGGCGATGTTCGCAAGGATCCGCTGTACCGAGAGGGTCTGGACGACGCCCGCAGTTCGCTCACCGTGCCTCTGCGTATTCAGGACAAGGTCATCGGTGTCTTCAACATCGAGTCCGGCAACGAGAACGTCTTCGACGAACAGGATCGACAACTTGCAGAACGCTTCGCCTGTTACATCGCAAACGTGCTGCATCTACTGGATCTGCTGGTAGTCGAACGTGTATCGACAAGTGAGCAGGTCGCGCTCAACATGACCTCGGAACTCGAGCGGCCCATCGCCGATCTACAGGAACTTGCCGCAGCACTGCTGAGCGGTGGCAGCCATGCTCCGGCGGGTCGACTGCAGCGAATCGTTGCCGAGATCACCAACCGCGTCGAGGCCTGCGCTGCAGGACCGCGATCGATCATCGATGCCGAGCATGAGATGCACGCCATTGAACGCGATCCTGCCTTTGATGGCATGCGAATGCTCGTCGTCGATGACGAGGACCGTATCCGTAGCGAAGTGACGCAGGTACTGCAACGACTCGGCTGCGCTGTCACCTCTTGCGCAAACGGCGTCGAGGCCTTCGCTGCGCTGGGGGACGTTCACGGCAGCGATAACTTCTCCTTGATTGTCTCGGACATCCGGTTGCCGGACGCCAGCGGATATGAGGTCTTCACCAAGAGCCGGGAGGTACTTCCGGACGTGCCAGTCATTCTGATGACCGGCTTCGGCTACGACCCCGACCACACCATCGTCCGCGCGAGCGCCAATGGCGTGCAGGGCATTCTGCTCAAGCCGTTCCGAACCTCGCAACTCATTGATGCGGTTCGCAACGCGGTCGCGGCGGCGGCTGGCCGAAAAGGGTAACGAACCTCTCTGCCTCGCTTCGACGGGAAGATGCCAGTCAGCGGCGGAGAGAGTGCGTTTCGTAATGCAATCATCTGCAGGACGCGCTTACAAACCGATCATCCCCGAACTCATCCTTCAGTACGCGGCAGTCCACGAGCTGACCAGAAGCCGCCGCAATGCGGCAGGCTTCGGCCGCGTGCAGGTCATCAACCTCGACAGCCAACAGACCTCCATGCAACAGATGCTGCGGTGCCGAATCAAGCAACACCCGCACAATGTCCAGCCCATCGGCCCCACCCCGCAGCGCAGCTGCAGGCTCAAATGACTTGATGTTCGGTTGGATCTGTTCATACCGCGCGTCGTCAACGTAGGGTGGATTGCTGACGATCACGTGGAAGCGCCCGTCCATGCCTCGGCTAGGCAGCGGCTCGCACAGGTCGCCTTGTGCCACCTCAACCCGATCCCCGATGCCGTGTTTGGCGACATTTCTCGCTGCATACGATACCGCCTCGGCAGATACGTCCACCGCCACCACCCGGGCTGTGGGAAGTTGCAGTGCCAGTGTCACCGCAATACAACCAGTGCCGGTGCCGATGTCCGCGATCCAGAGCGGATCGGGCCGCTTCTCCGGGGCCAAACCGCGATGCCACGTCAAGACGTGCTGCACAAGCCCTTCGGTTGCGGTCCGCGGAATCAGCACACCGGGGCCGACTTCGAATTGCCGCCCGAGAAATCCCCCTTCGCCAAGCAGATACTGCACCGGCTCGTGCATCGCGGCCCGCCTGACCAGGTCCCGCAAGGCGGTCCGTTCCTGCGGGGAGGCGGGGCGGTCAAGGTCCGTGTAGAGGTGGATGGGGTCCGTGTCGATTGCGCGGGCCATCAGCCAGCGGGCGACAAGGGCGGGCTCATCGACCGAGCGCTCCTTCAGATGCCCTTCGATCCACGCCAGCAGCGTCCGCGTTGACCAGGCTTGTTCGGATGTCTCGTTCATGGGTGCGGCCACCCGCTCACGATACCATGCCCTGCTTGGAGCTCTGAGCGAAACAACCGAGATCCAGCGATGCGTATATTCATGCTCGGGTGGGAGTTCCCGCCTTTCATTACCGGCGGACTTGGAACGGCCTGCCACGGGCTGACCAAAGCGATGGACGCGCGCGGACTGAAAATCACCTTCGTCATGCCGGGGGCGACCGACCCGACCGCCTCCTCACATGTCGATCTGCTCAGTCCCAAGTCGGTCGGGGCTCCGACGACTCCGGAACCCGCCATCGAACTCGACGAAAACTTTGAGCCGATCGCTCCGCTGCCAGATGCGGCCCCTCTTCCCCGAATACCAATCAAGGGTACACCGCCCGGCGCGGAAGAGTTCTCAAGCGGGATCGAGTTCGTCCACCTGCCGGTACAGATGAGCCACCCCTATGACCCTGAAGCCGCCGATGTGCCGGTCGGAGAGATCGGCACAGCCCCGAACATGACATCGCCAAGCGATCCGACCAACCAAACCTCACTGCCGCCCACAAGCGACACCGAC
>DOVP01000099.1 GCA_003520025.1 Phycisphaerales bacterium | reverse complement strand
ACGGCGACAACACCATCAGTGACGAATGCCCCCCCGAATGTCCCGATGCAGATGGCGATGGTGAGGTGGGTGTGCTTGATCTCGGGCTCGTGATCGGCGCCTGGGGAACACCGGACATCGACTCGGACTTTGACGGAGACGGTGTCGTCGGCATTCACGACCTGCTCGATCTGCTTGAGGCATGGGGTTCGTGCGGCAGTTGATTCGCGGGAAGTGTCCGGACAACAGTGAGGTATTACTCTCGCGTTTCGCTGGCCTGTTCCCATTCCAGATCGATCACCACCGCTCCGTGGTCTGATGGAAACGCTCGCTTTGGAACCGGGATCGACTCATCCTCCCAGATAACCGGCAACACGTGCGCTGAGATCGGACGAAGTGTCCAGCCGCCCACCGGACTCTTTGGATTCTTGAGGTAGAGCCGGTCGATTCGCTCGAAACCCTGGGCCTTGCCGGTGTCGTCATCGCCCGCGCCACGATTCATCGGTGACCAGGTGATGCCCGGATGCTGCACCGGATTCGGGTACGCCGTGCGGAACGTGTCGGTGAAGCCCGCCTGCTGCATCGCCATGCTCACCGGAAGTGGCATCGCACGCCGGTTCCTGTAGACGCGAGCCGTGTCCACTGTCCAGTCCAGATGCGACGGACAATTCCAATCGCCACCGACCAGCAGCGGAACATCCGCATCCAGTTGCCCTGACTCGCGAAGATGCGTGATAATCGCTTCGCCCTGCTGTTTCCGGTTCGATCGCTCAGACTCGGCGGCAAGCAGTTCTTCGTCGGTGATCCCGGGCTTATCCCTCAGTTCATAGGTGATGAACGACCGCCAGTCGATCCAGATGCTCCAGGCAAGCATCGATCGGCCGTGCTCATCGATCAGTCGTGCTCCGATGCCGTGCCACTCATGATGAAAGAAGGTCGCCTCCATCTTGAGTGGCGTCAGCACGCAAAGGTGTTTGCTCTCCGCCTGGTGCTGGTGCCATCCGAGCTCCCCGGCGAGCCACTCGCCCAGACGCGGCCGATCGCCATTGATGTCGTAACTCTCCTGCATCAGCACGACATCGGGTTGTACTTCGCGGATGATCGCCAGTGCCTTCTCGGCTCCCTGCTCCACGTCGTTGCCGCCGTGAAGAACGTTCCACACCATGACGCGAACGCCATCTGGCTCCACCGGCGCCGCTCCAATCGCGAAGATCACACCAAGAAACAAACCAATCATGCCGATCTCCTTTTTGAAACACCAGCACCCTACTTGGTATCAGTTCCTGCCGCAGCCGCTTTTTTGTGTCTGGCAATCTGCTTGCGTTTGCCTTCATCGAGGATGCGTTTGCGGAGACGAATGGCATCTGGTGTGATCTCGACGAGTTCGTCATCCTGAATGTATTCAAGAGCCGACTCGAGCGTAATCACCCGAGAGGCTTTCAGCACAACTGTTGCTTCTTTATTGGACTCGCGGACGTTCGAGAACGCTTTGCCTTTGACGACATTGACACCGAGGTCGTTGTCCCTTGCGTTTTCTCCGACGATTTGGCCTGCATAGATCACCTCTTGTGGCTCGACAAGAAGAATCCCTCGCTGACTCAGGCTGAGCATGGAGTAGGTTGTCGCCTGCCCATCGGCGGTAGCAACCATCACACCATTTTGACGCCGATATACCGTTGTACGCTTCGGTGCATACTTCTGAAAGCAGTGATACATCACGGCTTCGCCGCCTGTTGCGGTGAGCATGTGGCTTCGAAGACCGATCAATCCACGAGCTGGAATCTCGCACTCGATGTGCATGCGATCGCCACGCTGATCAAGCTTCTGTACCTCGCCACCACGTGCGCCAAGGAGTTCCATTGCTGGGCCAACATGATCTTGATCCACATCGATTGTCATCAGTTCGATCGGTTCACAAAGAACCTGGTCGATCTCCTTCTCAATAACCTGTGGACGCCCGACAGTGAGTTCATAGCCTTCTCGCCGCATGTTCTCCAACAAGATGCCGAGATGAAGCAGGCCACGACCTGACACTCTGAACTCTTCCGCCGTATCTCCGGGTTCGACTCGCAGCGCGAGATTGCTCCGGAGTTCACGCTGGAGCCGCTCGCTGATCTGCCTGCTCGTAACATACTTTCCGCTGCGACCGGCATTGGGCGAATCGTTGATTCGAAAGAGCATGTGCAGCGTCGGCTCGTCGACGGCGATGCGGGCGATGGGATTGGGCTGTTCCGGACAGGCGATGGTGTCTCCGATCTCAAACTCACCAATACCTTCCACTGCGCACAGGTCGCCAACCGACACGATCTCCGCTGGAGCGCGTCCGAGATCTTTGAAGCGATACACCTTTTGAGCCCGCGCAGTGCGATTTTTGTGCTCATGACAGATCGTCACTGCTTGCCCTGCAGTCAATGCGCCTGCAAAGATCCGACCAATGGCGATTCGGCCAGCGTAAGGTGAGTAGTCCTGACTGGCGATCAACATCTGCAACGGCACGTCTGCATACCCCACCGGCGGCGGAAGGTGAATCATGATGGCATTGAGCAGCGGCCACATGTCACCCTCGTGAATACCCTCATCGGTTGATGTCCACCCGTCGCGGCCGGAGGCGTAGATCACTTGAAAGTCAAGGCGATCATCGTTGGCACCAAGTGCAACGAGTAGATCGAACACCTCATTGAGGACTTGATCAGGCCGGGCATTTGGCCTGTCGCACTTGTTGATGACAACGATCAAGGGATGATCGAGTTCAAGAGCTTTACCCAGCACGAATCGTGTCTGAGGCATGGGCCCTTCAAAGGCATCGACAAGCAGGAGCACGCCATCGGCCATTTTGAGCACACGCTCCACCTCGCCGCCAAAATCCGCGTGCCCAGGCGTATCGATGATGTTGATACGGCAGGTCTCCCCCGCATGGTCGCCATCCGATGGACGCCAGGTGACAGCACAGTTCTTAGAAGTGATCGTAATACCCCGTTCCTTTTCGAGTGGGTCGGAATCGAGAATGCAATCGGCTTCGTCGCGGTTGAGCGTCATCGATCCGCAGTACGCAAGCATGGAATCCACGAGCGTGGTCTTCCCGTGATCGACGTGCGCGATGATGGCGAGATTGCGAAGATTGGGGTCTGCGGTATGGAGCATTGGTGAGGGCCCGTGTGCGGTTTCTGCCCCGGCGCGGTGCACGTGCCTCAAGGGGAGCCACACATTCTACCGGGTTCGCCTACTTGGCATACACCGCAATCAACTCTTCCGCGTAAACCCGAACTTCGGTTTGTCCACCTTGATGGACTCGCCGTTGACCTCCAGCACCGGATAGGCGAGGAAATTGATCGGGCCTGATACTGGACCAGGCTCGACCATCAGATCGCGGCCGCGGCTGAGTTCGAGTCGGTTCGCTGGATTGTGCCCGAAGTAGTAGGTCGCCAGACTCGTGTACTTGTCGGCTTCGCTGATGTCCACGGGCCACCACTTGCCCTCGGCGTAGAACTCGGCCCAGCAGTGATAGCCATTCACGCCGCCGTCGTCGCGGGAGGATGGGATCGCCGCGCCGATCGCAAAGCGGGCGGGAATGCCAACCGAGCGGGCCAACGCGATGAAGTAGGAGTGGTAGTCGGTGCAGTTGCCGGTGCCGCCGTCGCAGGCGTACTGCGCGTCGCCTTTGCCGTACTTCTGATCGGCCTTGATGTACTGCATGCGATCGATGGTGTGGTCATACAGCGCGCGGGCCTTGACGAGATCGCCGCCGCGTTTGTTCTTGAGCGCCTCCGCGGCGATCTCCTTGAACTCCGTGGTGTTCGGTACCAGTCGCTCCGGCAGGAGGTACTGCGCTGGCGATT
>DOVP01000168.1 GCA_003520025.1 Phycisphaerales bacterium | reverse complement strand
TATGGAACCAAGTCACTGCTCACAGTGACAAGCGCCCACTGCAAAACATGTGTCCGCTGCGTGATCCCATGTCCAGACACGGCTCCAGGGATTCGCCACGGACAAGGTCAGTCCACATGGGCCCGCAAGGCGACATGGGTGATTATCGTGGGCGGTTTCCCGGGATTTGTCTGGGGTTGGTTTCAGGTGCCCGATGGCATTTCAATCGGTGCCGCGGAAGCTTGGGTGTGGCCACTTGGGAGCATGCTCGGAACGATGGTGTTGTGGGTGCTGCTTCGGTCGGCCTTGCCAAAATCCGACGGTCGGCGACTTGACGCTCTATTTGCGGCTTCCGCAGTGTCGGCGTATTACTGGTTCCGCATTCCGGCCCTATTCGGTTATGGCGTGTACCCGGGTGACGGTATGCTCGTCGATCTTCACGGAACCGTTCCAGTCATCGTGTTCAATGTCAGCCGCGTCGTGCTGGCACTGTTCTTTGTGTGGTGGATGGTGATCCGTACACCCACACCACGGCCATGGATGTACAAGCCGCCACAAGAGAAATCAAAATCAGCGTCAGTTGCCATGACGATTGGGTTGACGGCCTGAACTACTCACTCACCGATATCTTCGGCCCACAAGTCTGGTTTTTCCCGGATCAATCGTTCCATCAAGGCAACACACCGTGGATCGTCGAGTACGGTGAGTTCGACCCCCTGGGAGCGCATCCACTCTTCAGCGCCCAAGAACGTTCGGTTCTCGCCGATCACGACTCTGGGAATTCGGAACAGCAATGCCGTTCCACTGCACATACAGCAAGGACTCAGCGTCGATGTCAGTGTCAACTCCGCCCAATCCCGGCGGCGGCCTGCATGCCGAATGCATGAAACTTCGGCATGTGCCGTGGGGTCACCCGACTGCACCCGCTCATTGTGCCCCCTGGCGACAATCTCGCCGGAGTCGGCGCGGGCGAGCACCGAGCCGATTGGAATACCGCCCTGAGACCATGAATTTTCAGCTTGCTCGATTGCGGCATCGATCCAAGCGTTGTGGAATCGCTCACTCGGCATCGGGCTGGGCAGTGGCCGTGCTCGATTCAGCGGCAGCAGTCTCCTTGGAGGCGGCAACCGCCTCGGATGTGATGCGGTCCAACTGCTTGTTATTGAAACGCCACCAATTGGCGCCAGTTACTTTCCAAGGCGTGAGTGCGAATTTCTGCATGTCGACCGTAATCAACTGTCGTCCCCGGCTGGGTCGGGGGGCATCGAGGTCGATCTGCGCAGATGAGTGATGCATCCGGACCGCCCGCACGGCAAGGGCCGAACCCTCGTCGGTATCAACCAAATCACAGGCCGGCAGCAGTTTGGCAAGTGACGCTTTGGCTGGGTCAAGCGAGGGCGTGAGGTAGACCAAAACCGGACCGGCGGACAAGGCCGTTGGTTCACGGGCGATCCACCAATCAACCGCCGTAGCGATGGCACTTGTGACGGTCGCTTCGGCCGGCGAGGCGATTTGGAGCGGTGTTTCCTGGGGCCAGCCGGCCTCGGGGGCGCACGCTGCAGGCAACAGGAGGCAAAAAATGCAGAGGGGATATCGCATGGGGGCTCTCCAATTCAGCGGCTCAGTGTAGCAGCGCCCCCCAGGGATGCCCCTACACTGTGGGGATGTCGTGGACGAATCGGGATCGGCGAATCATTATCGGGATCACTGGTGCCTCTGGCGCACCCTATGCAGTTCGGACCATCGAGTTGCTGGCTCAGCGGGAGATCGAGGTCCATGTGGTTGTGTCCACGCTTGGTCGCCGATTGCTCTTGGAAGAATGCGGCATCGTGGATGTCACGGCCTCGTCGCTTGCCGGCCATAGCGATCCTGCTCAGGTCGTATTGCATTCCGGCCGCGACATGGGGGCCGTGATTGCGAGTGGTTCATTCCAACACGAGGGCATGATCGTCGTGCCGTGTTCCAGCAATACGCTCGGCGCTCTGGCTTCTGGTATGACCAATACGCTCGTGCAGCGAGCAGCCGCTGTGACACTCAAAGAGGGCCGACCATTGCTACTTGCTCACCGCGAGACACCACTGAGTCGCATCGATATCGGCAACATGGATCGGCTCGCGGCCGCAGGCGCCACGATCATCCCACTCTCCCCTGGCTTCTACACACAACCCCGATCAATCGAAGACCTTGTGGATTTCATGGTGGGGCGACTGCTCGACCGGCTAGGCATCGATCATGATCTTCCGGTTCGTTGGGAGGATGTGATGCTTGGTGGTCAGCCGTCGGTTGACTCCGAGACCGCATCCAACACTGTTCCAGGCGGTGGATCTCGAAGCAACACTTGATCTCCGACCGAGAGGCCACCAAGTACCTCGACGTACAACTCACTGGATCGACCCAGTGTGACCGGTGTCGGTTGATAAAGTCCTCGGTTGGCAAGGTACACAAGCGAACCCTGCTCACCTCGGTGTACCGACTGCACGGGTATATAGAGCGCTTCCACCACCGTGTCGATCAGAATAAGCGCCTTGCACCGCATGGAGGGCTTGAGGGGGAGTTCATCAGTGTTGTCGATGGAGACTTTCACCGAGTAGTCACGGCGATTTGGATCCCGCCAACCACCGCCTTCAGCCAACACACCGACCGAGTCAACTCGTCCCCGCAAGACACTGTCATTGAAGGCATCCATTCGAACAGTCGCGGGCTGCCCAGCCTTGACGTGTCCACTGAGTGCCTCATTGACCTTGACATCGGCGAACATGCGGTCGGTATTGGGCAATACGATCAACAATTGGTTGCGAGAAATCTTTGAGCCCACCCGAAGAGCTTGAGGTTGATCCCAGTCACGTCCCCCCCCGACAGTTGTTCCATACACCACCATTCCAGGTGCCGGAGCGACCACGGTGCAGTTAACCAACTGTTGTTGGTGTTGTGTAAGCCGCTCTTTCTTGGAAGCGAGGTTGGAGTTGGCAGCATCAAGGTTGCTCTTGGAACTTTGCACACTGGCCCGCGTCCGCGTCTCAACCCGCACGAGTTCATCTTCAGCCTGCTTGAGATCGGATTCTTTCCACTGCTTGTCCTTCTCATAGGTGTACTTCTCATACACCTGCTGGTCGAGCCGCGACTGAGAGAGTTGGGCCTCGGCCCGAATCATCTGAATCTCATCCTGTTCAAGATCATTCTGGCTGATGAAATCCCGCTCACGAAGTTCCAAAGACTTCTTGTACTTTTCTTCGAGTCGTTTGAAGTCCTTTTCGGCTGTTCGGAGCGACAGGGCAAGTTGATTCCGCTTGGCGACCACCTCACCCTCCCGCCACGCGAGCAGGGCAAGTTTACTTTGGTCGACCGCGACCTGCGACTTGGCAAGATTCGACTCACGTGACTTCTGGGCGATGGCATGGTCGGCCGTTCGAGTTTCAACCTGATTGTGGGCGGCCACAACAGACTCCTCCGCCGACTGAATGCGGTCCTTGACATCCTTGTCGTCGAGACGAACAAGCACATCCCCGGTCTTGACCGCAGACCCCTCGTCGATGATCTCAGTAACAGTGGCGCTCCCATCGAGTTCGCACCGAAGTTCAACCTGATCGAAGGCTGCAAGTTCACCCGATGCCGGGATCGAGACATCGAACTCACCAACGACCACCGTATGAAGATCGGTTTCGGCTTGGATCAGATCCTGTGACCCGCCTCCACCACTCAAGAGTGTCACAGCCACCACGATGACCAGTGCCGTGCCAGCGAGCACAACCGGTGTTGTGCTGATGCCCCGTCGAAAGTGGTGTGCGTGCTGCTGCATGGGTTCGACTCAGTGTACATCCTGCTCTGCTGAAACCGAATGCTTTGGTTCATAGGACAAGGTTGACGTGGTGGAAATAACCATTCCAGGAATTGGATCCAGTGCCGCTTCGTCGTTGATGCGAAGTTGGCCGGTGCGAAGCAGATATCCGAGAATCGACTCTTGGACCCGGCGGAAGGCCTGCGCTCGCCCGTTCTGCGCCTGCTGCAATGATTGAATTGCGGAGAGTTGATCGAGAACCGTATAGGTATCCGGATCCGCATCAATGGATTCAATATTGAGCCGCGCAATCTCGACGTTCCGCCGCTGGATGTCCAACGAGAACAGATTGGCATCGATATCGCGGACGGCAGATCGCACATCAATGGCCGTTTCGTCGCGTTGCTTTCGATACTCCCGCCGCGACCGCTCCAGAGCGATCTGAGCCTGCCGAACCACAATCCGCTCAGATTCCCGGTCGAGCGGAAGCCCGAGTGTCAACGAGGCCTCTGCGTTCATGTCTTCAAGCGACGGAAGCATGGCGTCGTAGTAGTACGTATCGTTTGATCCGAGCCGCATGCTTCCAGCCAGATCAAGATTCGGGAGCAGGCCATTGAGAGCATTGCGGACGGACCGCTGCCGATCAACTAACTGATCCCGCTCGGTTTGGAGATCCAGTCGCTGCCGCATAGCGGTTTCCACCGCGGCATCAAGATCGGTGACGGGCGGATCAATCGCGAAGGTGTCCTTGGAAATGCGTACCGGATCATCCACCGGCCAGTTGATGAGCAGTTTGAAGCGATCAACCGCCAGCCGATACGACTCCCACAGTCCAGCGATGTTGGATTGCTTTTGCAGCGCGTTGTTCTCCGCCTCAGCGGCGTCATACAACCGAGCACGACCGGCCTCATACAGGGCACGTTGTCGCTCAGCCAGCGTTTCGAGCAGCGAAGCGGATTCGAGCGCGTTGTCAAGGTTCTGACGCTGCACAAGCAGGCCAAGCCAGGTACTTACGGTACGGAACCAGAAGTCGCGGCGAAACTCTTCAAAGGATCGGGCCGCGTAGATCAGACTCCGTTCGGCCTGGATGATGTCCTCTTGCGCGATCATCCCGGCGCCCCGAAGCAGCGGAATGCTCCCACCGAAAGTGAACTGACCGATCCGCGTCGTATCAGAACTCGGCGAGTTCGTGGAGGCTCCGAGTACCTCATGGGCAAAGGTGGCGACGTAGGACGCTGTCACCTCCCCCCCCCATGGCAGACGCTGAGAGGCCGAGAACGTATTGACAACAGCCTCGGCCGATTGCAAAAAATTACTATCACCGTCTTCGTGCGAGTATTGCAGCGCTACATCATCGGCAATCTGGGGTGTCCACAGGTGCAACTCAAGAATGAGATTCAAGCACGTAAGTAGATAGTCTTCTTCGGCGAAGCGGTATTCCCGGCCGTGGGCGAAAGCCCACTCAAGCGCCTCGTCAAGCTTCAATTCCTCGCCACCCTCAGCGGCGTCCTCGTAGGAGACAAGGCGGTCGAGTACTTCCTGAGTCTCCATCGCCACGACCGATTCCCAAGTCATCGCCTCGACCGGTGGATTGATGGTGGATGGATGCTTGTCGTTCATAGCGGCTTCGCTTGCCGAAACCTCCACCCATTCCTCCACCGGGCGAGGCGGGATGGTAGCTTCGATGCGGCCGGTACCGCTGGCGAGCAGATCATTGACCTGCTGGTCGATGGAATGGAAACTCGGCGAGCAACCACACACAAGAATCACAGCGGCAGGAGTGAACCAAAGGAATCGCATGTCGGCAATTGTAGGTATTCACAGCACCATCGCCGCCACCAACCTGCAATACTGGGCAAATGGAACAGAAGACCGCATCGTCCTCGCGTGAAGGGCCGACCGGAGCCATTATCACACACCACGATAATCGAGCCCCCGATTCCACAGCCGGCATCCGTTTGATCGCCGATGAACTGCCCGCCTATAAAGCAGAATCAACACCACTGCTGCTCCACCCACAATGGAGTTGTGACGATCCCGACACACGCCTGTATATCGGGGATTGCCGCGATGTACTAGCAAGCCTTCCGGATCGCGGCAACGTGGATCTCATCTTTGCCGACCCACCATTCAACTGGGATGTTCCATACGACGGATGGTCCGACAACATGAGTCGGGCGGAGTACGAACGCTTCACAATCGACTGGCTCGACGGCTGCATCGATGCACTTGCTCCAAACGGAAGTCTCTGGGTAAACATTCCGGACGACACCGTTGCCGAGATCGTGATGCACCTCAAGCGGCAGGGCATGACGATGGTGAACTGGTGCATCTGGCATTTCCGGTTCGGGCAGTGCCGCGAATCGTCGTTCATCGTGAGCAAGGTTCATGCGCTGTACTTCTGCAAAGGCGCCACACGGACATGGAATCCAGAAGCCATCTTGGAAGTGTCCGATCGTGCCAGCATCTACGGCGACAAACGCACCATGGAGAAGGACTCCAACAAAGGCATGCGAGTTCCGATGGATGTCTGGTATGGCAAGTACTGGGGACGCGTGCAAGGGAACAACAAAGAGCGAAGAGCGGGCCACCAGAACCAGATTCCAGAGGCCTATCTTGAACGAATTATTCTGGCCTGTTCCAACGAGGGTGATCTGGTACTCGACCCATTCGCCGGCAGTGGCACCACTGGAACGGTCGCTCGCGCCTACGCGCGGCGTTCAATCGGCATTGAGCAGTCTGAAAGGACGGCGGAGAGCGCATGGAAGCGAATCACCGAGGTGGGGATGTGTCGTCAAGGTGAGGCGATTGGACAGTCCACGGCCATTTTTTCAAAGCGTTCTGGAAAAAGAAAATGAGCCCTCCCTCCGACTGGACACAGGCCGATCGACTCATTGCGATTTTTGAGCAAGCCACGTCCATTCTGCTCAGCACGCCTGGTCGAATCGGTTCTCGAGTCGATCTTCCAAACGAAGGCTCACTGATGATTGCAGGTGATCTGCACGACCATCTCCCAAATTACATGCGGATTCTCGCTGCAGCACAGCTTGAGAACAAGCAGAACCATCTGCTGCTTCAAGAACTCATTCATGGCCCCACACTCATACATGACTGCGACATGAGTTGGCGGATGTTGGCGCGGGTTGCCGAACTGCTTGTGCAACACCCAGGACGTGTTCACCCCATCCTTGGGAACCACGAGAATTCACAACTCACTCGCGTCGGTGTGACCAAGGGCGGCGGCAACAGCATAGAACTCTTTGAGGACGGCGTCGCACTGACGTTCGGAGAGGACTGGGAGCGGGTGTATGCGGCGATCGACGGATTCCTAGCCGCAATGCCACTGGCAGTTCGAACCGCCAGCGGCGTGCAGTGCACACACTCGCTGCCCGACGCCGTGCTGATGGGTCGTTTCGACCCAATGATTCTGGAACGTGAACCCACACCGGACGATCGACTTGGTCCCGATGGCGCAGCGTATTTGTTGACATGGGGTCGTCGGTTTGATGGCGAGCAGATCACAGAGCTTCTCAGGGCTTGGTCCATTCGGTGCATGGTCATCGGCCACATCAGACTCGATGGTGGTGTGCGGCGGGTAAGCGATTCGGTGATGGCACTTGCGAGCGATCAGGATGATGGTGCGGTACTCGAACTGGATCTTTCCATGAAACCCGACATCGATGACATGATGGCACGTGCCACGCCAATCCAAATCCTGCCCAGCTGTGAACCGGCGTCGTGAGTGTCACGCTTGCGATCGAGTGTTCGCAGCGTGGCGGCGGCGTTGCAATGCGGGACACATCAGGAGAGATTCATACAGCCTCACTTGAGTCGGCCTCAGGAGTCGATGATCGGCTCATGTCTGAAATCGATCGATTATTCGCCGATGCCGGGCTCGCTCCAGACACCCTGTCGCTCATTGGCGTATCGATTGGACCCGGCGGTTTCACCGGTCTGCGGATAGCGGTCACGACGGCCAAGACGTTGGCGCTCAGTACCGGTTGTGATGTGGTGGCCGTTCAAACGGCTTTGGTCGTGGCAGGCTCGCGATCAGGTCCGGCAGCAAGGATTGGGGTGCTTCTTGCCTCGCGGCGGGGTACGGCATGGCTGAGCTGTGTTGATTCCGGGTTACAGATCACAGGCACTCCGGGGCTTGTGAATGCCGTCTCGATCGGCCCCGCCCTCGCTGGGTGTGAGGTTTGCATCGCCGATGCTCATCTTCCACCAGAACTTGCCGGGGCGGTCCGAGACGTGGGCGTACCCATGGAGCCGCCACGATTTGACCCGGTCATCTGCCTGAATCTTGCTGAGCAATGCCACGCTCGTGGCGAGATTGTGGATACCCACCATCTTGAGCCGCTGTACCCCCGTATTCCCGAGGCCGTCCGCCTATTTGAGGCCCGATAAGTCACATTTCAGGGTGATGGACACTCATACCTTTCAAGAACCTATCCCCTTGCTGTGACATCATCAAGGAACGATCCGGGCAACCCCTCAGGACGGCGGTATCACCTACATCGCCCCGAAAAACCACACAGGAACACCAGTCCGACTGAAATCGGTCCTCTATTGCGCCGATGGCTGCGGTGGCCCGGCAGTTCGTCGCGGTCAGGATTTCCAGACATCGGAGCCCGTCGATGGAACCGCTCGAACACCCCAGCACCGCATTCAACACCAGTCCCAAGGTGGAGTCCAAACACGGTCGATTCCACATCATTGGTCCGGCTGGCAAGGATCGCGACCGCATGGTGCTGCAACTCGAGACCCTCGGGTACGTCTGTGAGATGTCGAACACCATCGAGGCCGCCCGCACGCGCAACGACGAGTACCGCCCCGACGTGCTGATGATCGCCTCCGAGATCGAGAACCGGGATACCGCTTGCTTCATTCGCGAAATACAGGCCGAGCACCCGAGCGTTCGGTCGGTCATCTTTGGTGCTGCCCCAACTCCAGATGCGCTCGTCGAAGCTATTCGAAGCGGCGCCTCCGACTGGATCAGTCTTCCGAC